>JAYTIB010000403.1:0-4854 GCA_043732205.1 Schlesneria sp.
GTGTCGACGGTGATCTCGCTCGTTTGCGGCGGCGGTCTGGCGCTGATCGTCGGCGGCCTGCTGGCCCTGAGAACAGCCCTGCGCAGGCGACATTCGTGATGCCAAGGATCGGCGCGTCAATAACTTTCGGCACTTGGCGAGAGCAGACCGTAGCATGGACGCCTCGTCCGTGCGGCAATGCACGGCCACCATTGGAATTGGCACGCACGGACGAGGCGTCCATGCTACGACAGCTAAGGACCGTTCGAGAAATTATTGTCGTGGATCGCTCCGCGATGCAACGTTCTGATCGCGGAGCGATCAGCGACAATGCGACAGTTAATTCGCGAACGGTCCGAATGCTGCGAAGATGCCAACGACATTCCGCAGTGACACGCCCGTCATGACGAACATCGGGCGACGCGATTCATCAACGACCGGTTGTTGTTGACTGCGTCCGCAGGTCTCAACCCCGTTCGGCCATACCCACCACAAGCGAGAGCGTCATGCTGATCGGCGTACCGCGTGAAGTGAAGACCGATGAATACCGGGTGGCGATGCTGCCCGTGGGAGCGGAAGAACTGACCCGCGCAGGGCACCGGGTGCTGGTGGAATCGGGCGCGGGAACGGGGAGCGGAATCCCGGACGAGATGTACGCGGCGAACGGCGCGACGATTGTCGCGACGGCGAACGAAGTCTGGTCCGCGGCCGATTTGATTGTCAAAGTGAAGGAACCACAGTCTGCCGAATGGCCCCTGCTTCGACCGGGGCAACTCGTCTTCACCTACTTTCATTTCGCCGCCGACGAAGACCTGACCCGGAATGTCGCCGCGACCGGGATCACCGCGATCGCCTACGAAACGCTGCGCGGCCCCAAGGGAGATCTGCCGTGCCTGACCCCGATGAGTGAAGTGGCGGGACGGATGAGCATCCAAGAGGGGGCCAAGTACCTCGAACGGCCGCAACTGGGACGCGGCATCCTGCTGGCCGGCGTGCCCGGTGTCGCTCCGGCTCACATCGCCATTTTGGGGGGCGGTGTCGTCGGCAAGAACGCCGCGCGGATCGCCGCAGGATTCCAGGCGGATGTCGTCATCCTTGATATCAGCGTGGACCGCCTGCGGTATCTGGAAGACATCATGCCGCCCAACGTCAACACGCTCTTCAGCGACCGCCACAACATCCGCGAACAACTTCGCCTGGCCGATCTGGTCATCGGCGCTGTCCTGGTGGAGGGCGCCCGTGCGCCGCGACTGGTGACGCGCGACGATCTCAAGTTGATGAAGCCGGGCGCGGTCATCATTGACGTGGCTGTCGACCAGGGGGGATGCGTCGAAACCACGCGACCCACGACCCACTCAAACCCGACCTACGTCGTGGATGGCATCGTGCATTACTGCGTCACCAACATGCCCGGCGCCGTCGGACGGACCAGCACTTACGCGCTGTGCAACGTGACCCTGCCGTATGTGCTCCGACTCGCCAACCTCGGCCTGTCAGGAGCCACCGCTGCCGACGCCGGGTTGGCCAACGCCGTGAACCTGCACCAGGGCCGCGTCACCAACAGACCCGTGGCCGAGACGTTCGGGCTGCCGTTCACGGCGTTCGTCGCGTAGTCGTCGAACAATCTTGATTTGCACACTTCTGGTAGCACGGACGCCTCGTCCGAGCGAGTGGCTGCGCTTGGATTCACGCACGGACGAGGCGTCCGTGCTACCAGTCAAATGAACGTGCGCCTTCCACTAGCCGTCGTCTGCACATTCAACAAGCGGCAAAGACGCCGGTTGATTCCATTGGTCACTTCAATGCGCCACCCACCAGCGTCGATATCTTCACCGACAACTCGGCCGCCTTGGTCTCCGCCTCGGCCACCGGCAGACCCTTGGCGACGCCCGGTCGAAGATGTCCGGCCGCGGAGACGTAGGCGTCGCGCAGGACGCTCATCCGTTGTTGGACGAGCGGCAGCAGCGACTCGGGCATCTGCCGCGCCGCGAGCAGGCTCTTCGGTGACTCCGCGGTCGCGGACTTCTCATCACCCGCCCACCGGATCAACTGCTGGGCGATGAACCAGTGGCCGGCATCATTCGGATGGACTCCGTCGGGCTGCATCGTGAACTGGGGTTCGGTACTTCGCCGCTCGCGGACCGCCTTGGTCATCGGTCCGTGCAGGTCGATGACGCTCCAGCCCTCTTGGCGCTGGCTGACCAGCCAGTCGCTGTAGCGATCGAGCACCTCGTTGTACGAGAAGCTCTTCGGCGCACGCAGATCGTCGTAGAACGGCGGAGTCATCACGACGAACTTCGCCCCCGCTTTTTCCGCGGTCGCTTTGAGTTGTTTCATGCCGCTTTGATACTTGCCGAAGCGGGACTCGTCGAACGGCAGGTAGATCCCGCAGTTGATTCCATAGCAGGCGATGACGAGGTCCGGCTGCACGGCCTTCAGCACGCGATCGAGCCGCTCGGCCAGATCGGGACGGGGAAACTGGCCGCCGGCATGTCCGTCTTCACTCAAGCCCGACACGGTTTCACTCGGCAGTCCGCAGTCGATCAGCCGGGGAGCGCGATCCTTCAGTTCAGTCACCAGCCAGGCATCGAAATTCGCGACGTACAGACCGGCCGCCGTGATGCTGTCGCCGAGAAACAGAACTCGCTTCGAACGGGTCAGCAGGTCGCGTCCGGTGGGCTCCGACCGCTCCTGACAGCGTCCCACCGCGGACAACGATACGAGCGCCAATGCGAGTCCAATTCCGATCGTCAGCCGGTTGCGTCGAGTGTTCATAGCAAAGTCTCCAAGATGCGGGTTCGAACGTGTGTTGACGGTGTTGCTGTTCGGTTGGTTTGTTTTCGTTGTGGCGGCGACATCCCGCTCGCCCGGATGATTCACGGCGTCGTAGCTGAGTTCGCAAGAACTCAGGTCGTGGTCGGATTGCCGCTGAATTCTTGCGAATTCAGCGACGAACCGCGAAGCAGTCGAGCCGCGACCGTGAAGTAGCGGTCAAGGTCATGGTAGACCGCTCCCTCACGGTCGCGGCTCGTGAAGGGATATGAAGAACCTTGGCGCGGGTCCGCCGCGCTGCGCCATGACAAGGAAACAGCCTTCTGAAACGGGTTCAGAAAGCTGTCAGTGGTGCCATGAAGTGATCGCGGTTGCGACCGGACAATTCAAAAAAGGCGAGCGGGCCAACGCCCCTCAATGAGTGACATTCAGCCCGCTCCTCTGAAATCAATTTGAACTCCATGATCGATCACGCCCTGGGGTCACCGTGTGGCGGGCCGGCATCGTGACCACCGTCTCGACCGGGACCACGATCTTGAGGACCGGCGGCGGGGCGATCACGTCCGGGTTCGCCGCGCGGAGGGCTGGCTTCCGGACCACGATCTCGGGGCCAGCCGCGGGTCGATCACGACCGGAGCCCGGCGGCCCTTGAGCCCACACCGGGTGAGTGGCGAGCAACGCAGTCGCAACGACTGCCGTCATGCCCAGGAATGTACGGCGCATACAATGACTCCCAAAACGTGAAACGAAACGGTTCTGTGTCTCTCCAATGGTGACTGCGAATTCGGCTATCGCAACAGTCACGAATCCCCGCCGGATACCGCCGCGCTGCTGAAACGAAATCCCCGATCCATGTCAGCAGCGGCAGTTCCACGACCTGCTTGTACCGTGTTCGCCGAGTGTTTTGAATTCTCGCGGCGTCGCCTTCGGTCCAACAGTCTCAGTCCACGACCGGCCGGATATTCGATGGGAATGGCTGAGACCAGGTCTTCCGGCCGGCTGAACAGAAGAAAGTCCCGGCTCGCGCGGCGGTATGGGGTCTGGCCGAGTAACCATGCCAACGGCCCGAAAACGATTGCCGAGAGACATGACCGTGGCACCCGATTCGCGCCCGATTGAATCACTGAATGGACCTGCACATGACAGATCCTCAACTGTTGCGGCGGAACCGGCCGGGATATACTCCGCTGCCTGTTTTGATCGGACTTTCCGCGTGAGGTTTCACTCCACCGTGTTGTCGCGTCGGATTTCATTGCGATCGTTGGTTCCCCTTGCGGGCCTGTTGTTCGGGCTGATGTCGGCCCGCGTCGGCTGGTCGGCCGAACAGGACGACGCGGTCAAGGCCCTGCGTGTCGGTGATCATGCGAAGTGCATCGAGATCTCCGACAAGGCGATCAAGAACCGCGCGTTTGGCGAAGAGTTCTATCTGCTCAAGGCGGAGGCCGAAAACCAGACGGGCGAGTATCGCGCGGCCTACGACACGCTCGTCGACGGGTTGGCGCGATATTCATGGAGCATCCGGATGCGGCTGGTCGGCATCGAAGCGGCGCGGATGAGCGGTCAGGCCGAACAGGCGGCGGTGTGGCAAACCGAAATCATCGACTTCGCGGGTCGGGCCCCGTGGCGGTATTCCGATGCCGACAACCTGCTGGCCCTCGGGCGGGCCGCGCTCGACGTGGGGATGGATGCCCGGAACGTCCTCGAAAAGTTTTACGACCGCGCCTTGAAGATGCACCCCGAGCATCGTGATGCCATGCTGGCCAGCGGCGAACTGGCCCTGCTGAAGCAGGATTTCGAACTGGCCGCCGAAATCTTTCAGGCGGCACTCAAGAAATATCCCGACGACGCGGACATGCACTTCGGGTTGGCGCGCAGCCTGGACCGGAGCGAACCGCCGCTGGCCGCGCATGCCATGTCGATGACCCTCAAGTACAACCATCGGCACATCCCCGCGATGCTGTCCCGCGCCGAAGACGCCATCGACGCCGAGCAGTATGACGACGCCCTGAAAGTGCTCGACAAGGTGCTGGCCATCAACGGCAAGCAACCGGCCGCGTGGGCCTATCGCTCGGTGATCGCCCACCTGCGCAACGACCAGCGCGG
>JAYTIB010000404.1:0-4846 GCA_043732205.1 Schlesneria sp.
GACTACTGGGCTATCGGTACGACATCGAAGAGGCCGAGTTGCAGTACGAGTTCACCGCCGACTCGCGGCTGGCCCTGTCGACGCAAGACCTGCCGCTCAAGACCGAGAACGCGCCGATCGTCGGACAGTCGAGCATCCACAGCTTCGGCCGCTGGGCGTTCCTCGAAATCAGCGACCCGTGGGACGCGCAGAACACGATTCGAGCCTTTCTTGATGACCGCGTTCCTTCCGGCCAATAGAATCAACCCCTCGAATCGACCAAATGAGGAATCAGTCATGCCACTCCGTGATCACTTTCGACCGCCGCTCAAAACCTCCGCATCTTGGGAAGGCTTTCATGGGGGATGGCCGATGGTCATCGTCCAGAAACTCGGCAAGATCCTACCGGATCAGTTCATCGCCGAGCCCCGAGTCCATCTGGGTTCACAGGTCGAGATTGATATCGCGACCTTCGACATGGACGACTTCGTGAGCAGCAGCTCGGAGTTCGCCAGCAATTCTGGCGGAGTGGCCACGGCGGTGTGGTCTCCCGCGCAGCCGAGTCTGGCCGTCGAGAGCGAGCTTCCCGATTGCGACGAATACGAAGTCCGTGTCTACGACATGGAGCGCGGTCGGCGACTGGTGGCTGCGGTCGAAATCGTCAGCCCGGCCAACAAGGATCGGCCCGAGCATCGTCGCCTGTTCGTCGCCAAGTGCGCGGCGCTGTTGCAACAGCATGTCTCGGTGGTGATCGTCGATGTGGTCACGATCCGAGACTTCAATCTCTACGCCGATTTCCTGGAAATGCTCGATCAGCGAGATCCCGCGCTGAGCGTGCCGCCACCGTCGCTCTATGCGGTCGCCTGCCGCCATCGTGAATCGCACAACAAACGATTGCTCGAAACGTGGTATCAGCCTCTGGAGTTGAGCAAACCGTTGCCGCGACTTCCGCTCTGGCTGACCGACTCGTTCGCCGTGCCGCTGGATTTGGAAGACAGCTACGAGCAAACCTGCCGCGATCTGCGATTGCCCGCCGTGACCTGACATGAACTGTGGCGAACCCGTGTCGGGTGGGACCAGCGGCGCTTCGCCGCGCCGGCCCACCACAGTCAACTCAAATCCATGATGGTGGGCCGGCGCCCGAAGCGGGCTTGTCCCACCCTACGAAAGATCTCGCGGGCGACATTAAGAAGGGCTTCGTCTACAAGCGTGTGCCGCACGTCACGCTCAAGTCGATCGCCAACAACCCGGACATCAAGGAGGGGAAGACTCGCGCGCAGATCGCCGCCGCCATCTCCAAACACGCCGACACTGAACTCCTGTTCGACAAGCCCTACGAGGACAACAGCAAGGTCCGCGTCACCGGCCCGTTCACCGTCGAAAGCCTCTCGCCTCATCGCCGTCTGACCGTCGAGCAGTAGAAGGAACGAGCGGTCGGCAAAGACGGCCTCTCCGTCCGCGTGATCGGTCCCGACCAGTTCGGCACGATGATCCTCGACAACCTGCGCAAGGCCGGCATCCAGGCGCGCGACAAGAAGGAACGCCTGAAGTTCGACACGCTCGAACCGTTCGCCGGCGAATGGCTGCACGCCTCGGGCGAGTTCACCGACGCCCACGGCGACTCCAAACGAGTCGCCATCTGCATCGGCCCCGAATACGGCACGGTCGGCCCCGAACTGTTGAAGGAAGCGGCCCAGGAAGCCCTGCGCGGCGTCGGCTTCGACCTGCTCTACGTCGTCGGCTTCGCCTTCGATCCGCACGTCGATCTGGACCTGAAAAACTACGGCAAGCTGCGCGTCGAAATCTGCCGCATGAACCCCGACCTCAGCATGGGCGACGAACTGCTCAAGAAGACGGGCGCAGGCAACCTGTTCATGGTCTTGGGCGAACCGGACATCGTCCTTTTGGAGTGCGGTGGCTCGACACCGCTTTTCCTCCCGGCGGAGCCGCTTTCTTTGGAAGGCACGAAGGCGCGGCCGAAAGGCAAAAGCGGCTCCGCCGCAAACCAAAGCGGTGTCGAGCCACCGCACTCCAAAAGCTACGTCGTCGAAATCAAGGCGTGGACGTTTACGACCCGACGACGGGCGAGATCCGCAGCCACTCCACCGACGACATCGCCTGCTGGTTCATCGACACCGACTACGACGGCGAGAGTTTTTTTGTTCGACACGCTTACTTCACAGGAGCCGAGCAGCCGTATGACAAGCTCAAGCGTGCCCTGAAGGCCGACATCGACGAAGCCGCGTGGTCCGCGTTGTACTCAACCACCAGTCAACCGTTCCCCAAACCGAAGTCGGGCAAGATCGCCGTGAAAGTCATCAACCACTACGGCGACGAAGTCCTGAAGGTCTACCCGGTGAAGTGACCTTGGAGGATGGGCCGTACTTCCACCGCACGTCCTCGTCGCTGCGGTGCCAGTCCGAATCGTTGAACGGCGGATTGGCCAGCACGTCATCGGCCTTGAGGTCTTTGTGCAGGTCGCGGCGGATCGTGTCGGCGTGTACGGGGCCGAGGTCTCCTTCGATGCCGCGAATGGCCAGGTTCATCATCGCCTGCCGCCGCGTCCGCACCGGGCCGTTTCTTGGACTGCATTTCGTCGGCGAAGCGTGCTTCACATATCCCATAAGGGACCATAAGGGGCTTCCCCGCTTGATGGCAGGGAAGCCGAAAGACAGAAGATTGACCGCCCGCCCCTTGTCTGGATTGTGTGTGGCGAAGTGAATACGCCGATGTATACTTGGCGGCGTTCACTTTGGTCGTCACGACTGGATTCCTTCACGGAGCGAGAGCATGTCTGCCACCGTTCGCATCAACCCGGAGAGTCACCGGAAATTGAAGGCGCTGTCCGAAGAACTTGGGGAGTCGATGCCCACCGTCTTGGAACAGGCGATTGAATCGCTTCGCCGCGCGCGGTTCTTGGAACAGGCATCGCGGGCGTATGGCGAACTGAGGGGCGACAAGAAAGCGTGGGCTGCCGAACAGGCGGAACGCAAGGCGTGGGACAAGACGCTCAAGGATGGACTCGGAAAGGAATGATGACGTGACCGACAAAAGTCCGATTCAGGTGAGCCGGGCGGCGTAAGCCCCCGGATTCCTAACTGCAAAAGCAAGAGTCCGGGGGCTTACGCCGCCCGGCTCACCACTTCTGTCGGAAACGTCAATGATGATGACAAATCCGCTGCGCGGCGAAGTGTGGTTGATAGACCTCGACCCGACACGGGGACGGAAACAGGCGGGCAAACGCCCGGCGTTGGTCATCTCGACGAACGGATTCAACAAGAGTCCCGCCGATCTGGTTGTCGTCGTGCCGATCACCAGCAAGGACAAGAGCATTCCGTGGCATGTCCCCCTGCAACCGCCCGAGGGGGGCACGAAGACCAAGAGCTTCATCATGTGCGAAGCGGTTCGGTCCGTCTCGCATGACCGGATGGTGCAACGCTGGGGCACAGTCTCCGCCGCGACGCTGGATGAAGTGGAAGACCGGCTGCGCATCCTGTTTGACTTGTGACGTCATTTGAGGAATCGGTGCCGCCGACTTGGGGTCGGAACTGCGACCGGCGACACGCGAAGCCGCGACGAAAACCGCACGGAAGTGGAAGGCGATGCGTCACAGCAAGATCGACCTGACCATGAACGTGTACACCGATCCGAAGTTGCTCGACGTGTACGGGGCGCTGGATTCGCTGCCGTCACTCAACCTCAACGCCATGCCATCCAACGAGCGGAACACAATGCGGGCGACGGGAACCGACGACACACCAGATTTTTCTGGTGCAACGGCCAAAAGTTTCGTTGCACCAGTTGTTGCACCAAACACTGGCAAACGGGGGCAAACCGTGTCATTTGCTGTCATCTCATCATCCGCTGGCGATGAACGACCAGCGTCAGCAGCGAGTGACGAAAACCCCGTGAAATCAAGCAAAAAAGCCTTGTCCGCAGGAATTGCGGGCAAGGCTTCCGAGGGGTGGCTAACCGGATTCGAACCGGCGACATCCAGAACCACAATCTGGCGCTCTAACCAACTGAGCTATAGCCACCGTGAGCGTGCTGCGGCAGATTTTAGCGAGCCGGTTCACCGTTGCAAGGCACGGTTCTTTTTGCCGCTCCGCCATTCCGGTTGGCCGCCGCATCGTTTCCGACATTGTTCCTGTTCGCTGTGTTCGAACAATGGAGTGCCCGGGCGAGTCGTGACGGACCGGTTTGGGCCTGCCGATGCCGGGATGGTTCGTCGTCATCACCATCTCGATGCACAGGAATCACGACGTCAAACGGGGCGAATGTCGATTCCGGATGTGAACACCGGCAGCACCGGTGAAGGCAAGGATGACGTTTCCGACAAAAGTCGTGGAACACGTTTTCAACGTGCTCAAATCGCCAGGAAACAGGCGCGTTGAACACGTGCCCCACGTCCTTTCTGGACGATTTTCGGAAACGACGGGGATGTTGATCAGGAGGCCAATTCGCCCGAAAGCCCGACACAAGTCTTGAATCCAAGCGGCATGTCCAGCGCGTGGATTGGCACACGTTTTGCGCAATCGAGATGTGCCAAACAACAGACTCGCCCGGACCGATTGCGGATCAATCGGTCCGGGCGAGGAATGTCGAATGAACGGCGAGGGGGGGATTCGATTTGTTCGATTTCCACAACCGCCTGCCAACAGAAGCGATGCGTTGCAACCAGTGGATGGTGTGCGACTTACCCTCCACGGGTTGGTCAGGGTCAGGTGCGGTTGTTTGGTGTCGGTTGGCATCGTGTTCAGCACAGTGTCAGCACACAGCCCGGATCGAAGAACTCTTTCGCCGCCAGCTCTCCCCCCGGGGGCGGTTGGATCGTCGCGCCCATGTTGCAGTCGGCGGACACGTCGAT
>JAYTIB010000405.1:0-1765 GCA_043732205.1 Schlesneria sp.
CCCCCCCGCGCGTCCCGCAACGCCGCCCCGAACCGTGCGGTCAATCGAATCGCCTCATCAAACTGCCGGATCGGCAACAGCCCGGCCCCGTCCGTCAACTGCGCCTGCGAGACCTCCACTTCGATCGGCTTTCCCGCCAGAAAATCGAGGACAAACGGCAACACACCCTGTAAACTCATGCCCGGCCTCCCTGCGGCGTTGAAGTGCTGATGTCACAATGCCTTCTACGCCCAAGGGGGCCGTTTCATTGGAGTCGCATGAATAATGTGGGTTATCTCGCGCGGCGGATCCGCGAGCGGTTCCCCGATGTCGAGATCATCGTGCGGGGCGGACCCGTCAGACGGGTACCCCGCCTTCGGCGTGCCGCTGATGTGCGGCGTCTGCGCGGAACTGCGGCTCACGCACACCTTCGGCCTGTCGATGAATCCCCGGTTGAAGGCCGCCAGCGCCGCCCTGCTGGCGCAGGCCGAGCAGCAGTTCGAAGAGACCGGCCAAAAGCAGCGACTGTTCCTCCCGCTGATGTACCGGGCCGATTCGTGGGACCAGCCACGGCAAGTCGTCATCAAGTGCGAGGCGTATGCGCAGGGGACGAACCGCCGCGCGGTCTCCACCAACCGGCCGGGCTGGCACGTGAATCCCACCGCCGTCTACGACGAGTACACCGAGCGCGGCGGACCACCGAAGCGGCGGTGCCCGAGAACCGCAACAAGGAACTCAAACGCGAACTGGCGGCGGATCGCCTGAGCGACCATCGGTTCCGGGCGAACTTCTTCCGTCTGTATCTGCACGCCGCCGCGCTGAACCTGCTGGTCCGTTTGCGGCGAGCCACCGCGCGACCGATCCGGGTCAACATGACCGACCTGGATCGCAGCGTCCCGCCCGAGGCGCTCGCCGGACGCGACCGTCACACCTGGTTCAACCGCCGGCGCCAACACGATCCGCTGGGGGAAGGCTTCGCCGGCACCTGGCGCCAACGCCTGATCAAAGCCGCCGCCGAGATCACCGTCAGCGCCCGCCGCGTGCTGGTCCGCCTCAGCGCGAGTTGGCCCTTCGCCGACGAATACCGCCGCATCTCCCAAGCCGCGCTGGCCCACCCGCGCAGCCCGTAATCCTCAACACCCGCCGCGCTGCCCAGACCCCGACATCACCGCTGAACAACCCTTGGGGAGGGGGAACCTCCGTGCGGACGACGACATCCGCGACTCTCTCCAAATCCCAATCCGATGCGCTTCCGAAAAAAAAGGCCACTGTCCGATGCATGAATAATGCGAGGTATCGCAGATCGTCATCGCACAGGAACGCATCGCGCGGGGAGAGCCGATGCCCGGACTGTTCCTCGTCTCGCAAGATGCCTCTCCGAGAGAAATTGCGGACAGTCTGACATTCATTTGGGCCACCACGTCTGCCGAGGAGTGGGATGGCCAGATTGTGTTTCTGCCCATCTGAACGCCCGATCCCAGAACAGAAACGGACTGCGGAACTCGTGCTTGAACACATTCAGCGGCACGGGAGCCGTTCGCTGGGAGTCATTACGTTCAACCAGAAACAACAGTTCGCTGTGCTGGACGAACTGATCGAACTGCGAAAGAACCGACCCGACCTGGAGCCGTTCTTCCGCGAGGATCGTGGTGGACGTTTCCGACAGAGTGGTGAGCCGGGTGGCTTACGCCCAATGGCACTTACCTTAAAAAACACTTGAGTTCGGCACGACGTTTGCGCCAGAGAGAAAGACTTCTTGGAAGGGAGTCATTTTGGCATGGCGGCG
>JAYTIB010000406.1:0-1765 GCA_043732205.1 Schlesneria sp.
TCGTGGTCGCCGATCACGATTTCGAAGCCGAGATCTTCGACCATTCGGAAATCGTCCTCGGCCGGCTGTCCCTTGGTCGTCAGGTAGTCGCTGACGAACATCGAATTCGCGGCGTACAGGCCCATCGCCTGCATCGAGCGCAGGTTGACTTCGCGTCCGCCCGAGATCCGCAGTTCGACCGCCGGACTTGCCATGCGGAACAGGCACAACGTCTTTAGGCAGTAGCGGGGATTCAGATCCCACTTGCGTTCGAGCGGGGTTCCGTCGATCGAGTGGAGGAAGTTCACCGGAGTGGAATGGACTCCCAGCGAGCGCAGTTCGAAGGCGACTTCGACGAGATCCTGATCGGTCTCACCCATCCCGACGATCAGGCCGCTGCAGAGTTCCATGCCGGCCTTGCGCGCCGCCAGCAGCGTGTTGAGCCGGTCGTCGTAACTGTGCGTGCTGCAGATCTGGTCATAGAAGGCGCGGCTGGTGTTCAGGTTGTGGTTGATGCGGTCGACGCCGGCCGCCTTCAGACGCTGGGCCTGTTCCTCGTCGAGCAGTCCCAGGCAGCAGCAGATGTGCAGACCGTACTTGTCCTTGATCTTCGTGACGGTGCTGGCGATGTGGTCGACCTCGCGGTTGCTGGGGCCGCGGCCGGAGGCCACGATGCAATACGTGCGGGCCTGCGACGCCACCGCCCGTTCGGCCCCCTCCATCAACTTGGCTTCGTTCAGCAGCGCGTACCGCGGGATCTCGGCCTCGGAAATGATCGACTGCGAGCAGTATCCGCAATCTTCCGGGCAGAGACCGCTCTTGGCGTTCTTCAGGAAGTACAGATGAACCTTCCGACCGAAGTGCCGCCGCCGCACGCGGTAGGTTGCCGCGAGCAAATCGAGTAGGTCATCGTCGTCCGACCGGAGGATCGACAGACCTTCGTCGGCCGTCAGTTCGTGACCTGCCAGGATCCGATCGGCCAACTCCTGCCAATCGGTCGTGCTGTCCGTCAGACAATTCAAGTCGTTCATCAACGATCGTCCCCTGCCATGTTCCGCAGAAACCACCCCAGCCCGCCGATTGCGGCGGGTGGCAGAGTCTAGCGGTGGACGTCGACGCCGGACAAGTGAGGGCGAAAAGTCGCGCACGTTGGGGCGCAGTTTAGGGCCGGCGCATCAATAACTGTCGTAGCACGGACGCCTCGTCCGTGCGTCCCTTTCGTGCGATGACTGGGTTTTGGACGCACGGACGAGGCGTCCGTGCTACGGCTGATTCTCACCGAATCCCGACAGTTATTGATGCGCCGGTCCTTGGCTGCGGGTTGAGCGGACGGATTCGCGGTGGGGATGCGGCGAATCGAAAGCACCACGAATCCCATTGGGAATCGGCGGGCTATTTGTCGTCGGAAATCCGCCGCAGGGTGTAGTTCATCGAACCGTCCCAGTCCCGCATTTCGATCCGGTGATCCTCGACGCAATCGAGCAGATACTCATAGCGGCTGCCCCAGGTTTGCATCAAGGATTTGGCGGCCTTGACCGGTGTCCCCTTGATGATGTCGATCGAGACCGTGGCCCCTTCGACGGACCACGTCATGTCGAAATCGAGCCGGCTGCCGTACATCAACCGGCCGGCGAAATCGAGGTCGAGCACCATCCGGGCGGTGCCATCGGCATTCAGCGTCAACGTCCGCGCGCCGAAAAACGAGTCCTTCCAAGTTCCCACCAGTTGGGTGCGATCCACTGTCGTCAGCTTGGCTTTCAGCCGGCCGTTCTCGTCCGGTTGATCG
>JAYTIB010000407.1:0-4834 GCA_043732205.1 Schlesneria sp.
GCTCCGTGGCAGAGCCGCCGCTGGAGCTTCATATTGAACTCAATCTGATCGAACGGGACGTGGCCCGGTCCTTCGACCATGACTTGCACGCCCTTGCGCCAAGCTCGCTCAGTCAGTTCGCCGAGCGTCACGAGTTCGGCCAGTTGCGCCTCATCGGTTGCATCGGCGAGGCCACCGGGACGGAGTCCATCGCCGATGGAGAACGTCACGTCGTACTCGCGCATCACGTCGCAGATCGCCTCCCAGTGGTCGTACATCGGGTTCTGCTTGTTGTGGACCAGCATCCACTTGGCCAACAAAGAACCTCCGCGACTGACGATGCCGATCAGCCGCTTCTGGATGAACGGCAGATGCTCGCGCTGGACGCCGGCGTGAATCGTGAAGTAATCGACCCCCTGCGCAGCCTGTTCCTTGAGCGATGCGAGAATGATCTCGGGCGAAAGCTGTTCGATGCGGCGGCCAATGATCATCGAGTAGATCGGCACGGTCCCGATCGGCACGGTGCTGTTGCGGATGATCGCCTCGCGGCAGGCGTCGAGGTCTCCGCCGGTCGAGAGGTCCATCACGGTGTCGGCTCCCCACCGCTCGGCCCACTTCAGCTTGTCGACCTCTTCGTCGGTGCTCGATGAAACCGGCGAGGCTCCCATGTTGGCATTGATCTTCGTCTTCGAGGCCCGCCCAATCGCCATCGGGTCGAGTTGGTAGCCGAGATGGACCTTGTTGGCCGGGATCACCATGCGTCCCGCCGCGACTTCGTCTCGCACCTGCTCGGGCGTGAGGTGCGGCTCCCGCTCGGCGACGCGAGCCATCTGCGGCGTGATGATGCCGAGACGAGCAGACTCAAGCTGCGTGATCGGCTCGAACCCGGCTGGCGGCTGCCACGCGGCGGCCTGTTCGTAGTGAGACGCAAAGCCCGGACGAAGCGTCCAACCCTCGGGCATGAAGTCCCACGCGGTCATCTCCGACGGCGCGGGCATCCCCGGCGTATCGGGCGAGGCAAACGTGAGTGCCCCCGCGCGGCCCGGCTTGATCGCGGGTTTCAGAGCAAAGCTCCCCGGCGTCGTCCCCTGGGCGGTCGAGGACGGGTTTTGCCCGAGCGGCGGCAACTGATACGAACGATCCGTGGAAGCAGTCGACATGGGTATCTCTCACTGGGACAGGCGCGAGGCGGCCCGCCTTCGATTTCTGGAAACCCGCGAGGAAATCCCCGCGGAAAACGGGTGGGTCAGGCCCCATCGTGAACCAGCAGGCATCGTAGTCCGCAGCACCCCGTTTTCAAAGTGGCCTGCCCGCGGCTGGCTGGTGCTTCGCCGTTGTCAATGTAGGGTGGGACAAGCTCGCTTCGAGCGCCGGCCCACCATGATGGAATCACAGACAAACCTGGTGGGCCGGCGCGGCGAAGCGCCGCTGGTCCCACCCTACCGATGCTTGAGATTCAATAAGTGATGGCCCTGCCTCGACCGCATCAGCTTTGAATGCTGAGTCGGGCGATCTTTTTCTTGCCGGCTTTGATGAGCATGTTGTCTTCGAGCACCAGCGCCGATTTGGCGTCGGTGATGAAGGTGGGCTGATCGTTGTGGTAGACGGAGACTCCCCCTTGGGCGATCAGGCGCGAGGCTTCGCTGGTGGACGAGGCCAGGCCCATGACTTTGATCAACTGGGCCGCGGACAGCTTCCGCTCGTTCAGGTCCGCCGCGCATTGGGGAAGCTGACTGATCAACGCGGACAGGCTGAGTGTCACCGTGGGGATGTCCGTCGGGAGTTCGCCGCCTCCCACCTCGCGCTGCCAGCGTTCGGCGGCTTCATTTGCTGCGTTGGAGACTACGAGCTTTGTATCTCCACCAGTCAAATTGAAGTGCCCGGTTTCCGCGGGCAATGTTCGATCTGGGTGGTACTGCGAGATGATCTCACGTGCTAGACGGATTTTGGCGTCCTTCGGATGACCGGCCAGGATGCTGGTGACCTCGTCGAGCGGGATCGCGGTCAACAACTCGAAGTACATCTTCATGAACTTATCCGGAACCTGCATGAACTTCTTCATCATGTCGTATGGCGACTCGGAAATGCCGATGTAGTTGCCGAGGCTCTTACCCATGCGGCGGACTCCGTCGAGCCCGACGAGGATCGGGGACATCACGCCGATTTGTTGCGGCAGGGCCTGATCCTGTTGCAGGTCGCGGGCGAGCATGAAGCTGTAGAGTTGCTCGGTGCCGCCCAGTTCGATGTCGGACTTGATCATCACCGAGTCCCACGCCTGCATGATCGGATACAGGCATTCGTGCATGAAGATCGGCGTGCCGGCGGCGTGACGCTTGGCGAAGTCGTCGCGCGTCAGCATCTGGGCCACGGTGACTTTGCCGCAGAGTTGGATGACGTCGGCGAAGCTCATCTTGCCGAACCAGTCGCCGTTGCGGTGGACTTCCGCCTTCGACAGGTCGACGACTTTGCCAACCTGCGCGAGATAGTCTTTCGCGTTGGCTTCGACTTCATCCGCGGTCAGCTTCTTGCTGCGGGCGTGGTCGCGTCCGCTGGGATCACCGACCAGCGCCGTGTAGTTGCCGATGATGATCACCGCCTGATGTCCCAGTTCCTGGAACTGCCGCAGCTTTCGCAGCGGGACGGTGTGGCCGAGATGGACATCAATGCCGGTCGGGTCGATGCCGTACTTGATGCGCAGCGGTGTGCCGGTGTCGCGACTCTTGGTCAGACGGACGACCAGTTCGTCCTCGGGGACGATCTTTTCGACGCCGCGGCGGATGATGGCGAGTTGTTCTTCAACGGGTGGAAATGTCATGAAGGTCTTTTCGAAAATCGGTAAGGACGGGCGCATCAACAACAGTCGCATTGTCGTCTTTCGCTCCGCGAAAGGACGCGTTCTTTCGCGGAGCGAAAGACGACAATTGTTGGTGCGCCAGTCCTGAACAGCGGCTTGGCGGTCACATGGGGAATCGGGCATTGGTGCCGGGTTGCGGCGGCCGATCTTGGTCACGTTTGGGTCAGCAGTGCCAGGGCCAGCATGGTAGCGTTGAACAGGCCGTGAATCACGACCACCGAGATGTAACTGTGGCGGCGGTGGAAGACGTACCCCAGCACTCCGGCCAGCGGGAGCAGCGCGATCCCGTCGACAACTCCGTGAATGGCGGCGAACGCCACGGCGGTGACGGGAATGGCAGTGCCCGGTTTGACGATCGTCGTCAGCCAGCCCTGCAGGACCACGCGAAACATCATCTCTTCGAACAGCGGCGCGAAGACGACAGCCGTGAGGCAGATCAGGGCCACCGTGGCCGGCTCCGGTTCGTCTGCCAACAGCTTCAGCAGCGCATTCTGGCTGTCGTGATTGCGGAACGGAGCCGTGATCAACATCAGCGGGGCCATCGGCAGAAGTGCGAGCAGAAATCCAATCACGCCGTCGCGCACCTGCGCGAGAAATGGCCGAAGCTTGAGGCCAAACTCAGCAGGCGGTCGCTGGCTGCAGATCAGGATGCCCGGTAACAGAGGAACTAGAAATCCGATGGAGACCAACTGTAAGGCCAGCCTCCTGACGCTCAGCGGCATTGAACTCACTGGCGGCACCGGGTCGAGCCTTGGCATCAACATCAGGCCGAACATCAGGAACACCAATCCCAGGACCGTGACTTCCGCGAAGCTGGTCCAGGTGGCTCGCGGTTCGTCACACCCGTCGAGCCACGGCTGTTCGCTCTGGCGTGAACGCAGCAGCCCAATCCAGGCTGCCAAGCTCCCCACGAGAACAGAAAGCACCAGCAACAACGCGACGAACAGGTTGGTGCCGGGCAGGACGAGTTCGGAGTTTGGCAAGATGACTGGCTTTGAGGACGAAGTTTCCGGAAGCGGGCGGATTATACGGACGAATCACGGCCGAGACACTCGGAACGATCATAGACTCGCACGGCAAATCTACCGTAGTCCCGTCGCTCCGCCGACGGGACCGCCGCAGCGGTGGCACATCCGCGTGCGGGCAGGCTCCGCGCAGCACGTCCCGTCGGCGGAGCGACGGGACTACAGTACAGTTGACGGGAACAGCATCGTTGACGGTTTTCGGTCAGACCGCGCGGCGATAGGATCTTGGATCGAAGAATTGCAAAACGCCAATTGAACAGTGCCAATTGAGAAGAGACACGTCCGGTTGGAGTGCGACCTTCGCTCGGCACATTGGCTGCCTGTTGAAAAACGCCGTGGCATGGGCTTCGCCTGTGATTCTTCGATGAAACTGACAGGCGGGAAGTCTATCCGACGTCTTTTCAACAGGCTGTCAGGCAACGTCGCCAGGGTCTTGTTCACTTCCAACAAGGGGTAGCCATGAAGCGGTATGAGTACAAACTGCACCACCTGAGCCTGGAGACCGGTAAGAGTAACGACGACCAGGTCTTGGAAGCTCTAAACAGGTTTGGTCAGGAGGGTTGGCGGCTCAATCGGTTGTACGGCGAGTTCAGCCTACGCTCACTCGCCTCGTGGCGAGGTGGCCTAAACTTCCTTCTGGAACGAGAAGTCGCCGATTAGCCCCACTGCCTCAAAAACCGCTGCACCTGACCGCGGGGGCATGACGGATTTCCGAGGTTCGCCGTCGCTCCCGCCTCATGACAGGTGAGCTGTGCGTCAAGCCGCCCCAGTCCCGGCTCCTTTGGTTTTTGAAACTGCCTCACTCCTCTGGAACTTGTGACCGCGGATGTCCGATTCAACCCGTCCCGTCGAAAATGTGCTGAACCGGATCATCGACCACAAGCGGGGCGAAGTTGCGGAAGCGAAGCGGCTGCGTCCTGTCGAGGGCTTGCAGGATCAACTCGCCTCGGCACCGCCCATTCGCGATTTCGTTGCC
>JAYTIB010000408.1:0-4834 GCA_043732205.1 Schlesneria sp.
GGCATCGTCTTGAATGGCTCGCCGCTGTTCACCGGCGGAGCGGGATCGGGCGAGAGTGAAATCCGCCGCTATGTGCTGGAGAACGATCTGGTCGAAGCGCTCATCGGCCTGCCCACCGACATGTTCTACAACACCGGCATCAGCACCTACATCTGGATCGTCAGCAACCGCACGCCAGCGCATCGCAAGGGTGAACTACAACTGCTCGACGCCAGCAGCTTCCGGCATAAAATGCGCAAGCGCATAGGCAGCCACCGCAAAGTACTAAGCCACGAGCACATCGAAGACATCACACGCCTATTTGGCAAAAGCGTCGAAAGTAGCAGGCACATTCCATGTGCCGTCCGCTCGTCCGCCGTTTTGATAACATCAACCGTCAGTAACCAACTCACCGTCAACCCAGGCTACGGCACATGGAATGTGCCTGCTACTTTGGAAACACCATGTTTGAGCTATTCGATCCAGATGCTGCCGTGCGAATTGAAAATGGAACCAGCCTGCCGCATTGGTATCAACCGGGAGTCTCGTACTTCGTGACCTTCAGGACGGAAGATTCGATGCCGGTGGAAGTCAGTCGTCGCTGGTACGCTCAGCGAGCGGACTGGCTTCAGCGTCACGGGATCGCGATGGGAAATCGAAACTGGCGGGAGCAGCTTGACCCGCCGGATGTCGCGCTCCGGCGCGAGTTTCACGAGACGTTTTCACGGCAGTACCTCGAAGCGTTGGGCAAGGGATATGGCGCGTGTGTCCTGCGTCAAAAGGAACTCAGTCAGATCGTGGCCAAGAGCCTGCTGCACTTTGACGGAGTGCGCTACCACCTGGGCGATTTCGTGGTGATGCCGAATCACGTCCATCTGATGGTCTGCCTGTTGGGTGAGACGGACATCGAAGCTCAATGCCCGGCGACGAGCAAGAAGTTTCCGATTGAACTCTTTGCGAGGGGCGTCATGCGCTCCCTTCGAGATGTCGAAGAGCAAGCTCCTATCTACGACCGCTGAAAGTATGTCATGCGTGAACAACGTTCTGGATCGCAGATACTGTTTGGCTACATACCCGAGCAAACCGTCGATCTCGGAGGTCGCGTATGGAAGGTACGTAAATGGAGTCAGCCGTTACCCGTAGCCGTCGATGATGAGTCGATTCGCGAAGAACTCATTCGTCAAGCGACCGCATGGGAACGAACGGGCAATGGACATCTTCGGCAACGATACGATGACGATCGTGGACGTGGCGGTGGGTGGGAAGAAGTATGAGGGATAAGGATTTCTCAACCCATCGAATTCGACGGGTTTGAAAGTGTTGGCCGCATGCTCGATGATCGCAGCGGATTTCCGCGTCAAATGAAGCTCGGAAATGAGACTCACCATGAATGCAGTCAGAGCCATTTGGACCAACGGACGGATTCTGCCCTCGGAGCCAGTGGATTGGCCGGAAGGCAGCGAATTGATCGTCGAGCCGCTCGTTCCGAGCGAGGAACGCATGGGACTGACGGAAGCGGAATGGCGCGACGATCCCGACTCCATCGCGGCTTGGGAAGCCGGGGTCCGACGGATCGAACCACCGGAATACTCCGACGAAGAGCGAGCCGACATGGCCCGTTAGGCGAGCGGCAACAATTGTCCTACCCGTAGCCACACTCGCCAGAGTGTGGGTTTCCCACGTTCTGGCGAACATGGCTACGGTAAAGAAAAGACGTGCCGGTCGCCTTACCGCGAGGAACACCGCCGTTTCAATATCGAGGCGGTTCGTCAGCAGATGAAATTGGGAGACGAGCCGTTATCCGTCGCAATCTACTCGCTACGGGAATTGCCCAGGATTTTCAGGTCATGGAGGTCGCGGCGACAAAATAGGCTCGCTGGAAGCGTCCTCGGCCAGCGCGGGCGAGTGAGCGTGTATAGTGGCGCTGGAGGCCAGACGATGAACACTAAAAAGACCAAGCACCGGGGCAAGCCCGATCCGGTGATCCTCGCGGACATCGTGGAACGGATTGTGCGCGCGGCCCAACCGGAACGCATTGTCCTGTTCGGCTCGGCGGCCCGTGGCGAGATGGGGCCGGACAGCGACTTGGATTTGCTGGTCATCAAGGGGGGCAAGTTCCAACGGAATCGTCTCACGGTCGCGATTTATCGTGCGCTGCGAGGCAATGGCGCACCAGTCGACGTCATCGTCGTGACTCCGGAAGAAGTGGAGCGGTATCGTGACACGCATTGCCTGGTGATTTGTCCCGCGCTCCGCGAAGGGAAGGTCGTCTATGAAGCGTGAACGCTTTCCGGCGGACGATCCGCGCGAATGGATCAACCGGGCCAACAGCAACCTGGCTCGCGCGAGGTCGCTGAATCCCGATGTCCTTTTCGAAGACCTTTGTTTCGACGCACAGCAGTGTGCCGAGAAGGCGATCAAGGGACTGTTTGTGCTTCGCGGCGAACGGTTTCCTCTAATCCATGACCTGGAAGAACTGCTGCAGCGACCCGTGAGAACCGGCGTCAAGGTTCCCAAGTATGTGTGGGACGCGGATGAGCTTTCCCGCTTCGCCGTGACGACGCGCTATCAGCCTGTTGACAAACCCATAGTACGGACGCCTCGTCCATGATTTCCCGTTGGAATTCGGACGGACGAGGCGTCCATCCTACGTTTTTCAACAGGCTGCTATCCCGGCATGGCGGACCCGGTCACGCAGCGCGAGTATCGCCGCGCGGTCCGCATCGCCGAGGCCGTCTTGCTCTGGGACGAACGACGGGTGGAAACCGCCACGAAGAAGCCGGGAGGCAAAAAATAGCGGCCCTGCTTCCCAACTTTCCCGGCGATCTCCGCACGTTTCTCGATCGGGCCATCCGTTGGTTTCCGGTCGGCGAAGGGCTGCGGCATCCGCCTTCGTCGCACGATCGTGTCACGACGTCTCATGATTGGAGCCACCATGCCTGACCAACAATCTGATCGTCGCGAATTCCTGGCGGGGCTCGGCCTGCTGCCGCTGCTTGGCACCACCGCGTTGGCCGTGGGTGGCGACGAGACGAAGTTGATTGCCGATCCGACTCGTCCCTTGCAGCCCTCGACGGCCGATCTGGGAACGAACTTCGCCGCGGTCGAGCAGATCGCGGCGGCGTGTCAGCCGTCGGTCTTCCCGATTGGAACAGAGATCGCCTTCAATCCCGCCTTCCGCGCGGCGGCTCGCGCGAGGGTTCGTGAGGTCTTGAGTTACGAACCACCGCACGTTGACTTCAAGCCCGAGGTTGTCGAGAGAGTGGACTGCGGCGACTTCTGGCGCGAGCGGGTGCTGATCTCGACGACGCCGTGGTTCCGCATCCCGGTGTATGTGCTGGTCCCGAAAGACTTGAAAACGCCCGCGCCGGCCATCGTCGATCTGCATTCGCACGGCGGGATGTTCCTGTTCGGCAAAGAGAAGGTCATCGACTTCGGAACCAACCATCCGGCGATGACCAAGTACCACCAGCAAAACTACGACGGCCGCCCCACCGCCACCGCGCTCGTGAGACGCGGCTATGTCGTGATCTCGATCGACGCCTTCATGTTTGGCGAGCGTCGTGTGCTGCTTGATGAGGATTTGAAGTTCGGCTGGGATCGCTCGAAATACTCGCTCGACGACGTCCAGCAACTCAATCAAAAGTGCCGGGCCAAGGAAGCGACGATCGCCAAGAGCCTGGTGCTCGCCGGCGCGACGTGGCCGGGAGTCGTCAACTACGACGACCGCCGAGTTGTCGAATACCTCACGACCCGGTCCGAGGTCGATGCCCAGCGGATCGGTTGCGTCGGCATCTCGATGGGCGGTTATCGGTCGGCGTATCTGGCGGCGATGGACGAGCGGATCAAAGCGGCGTGCGTCGTGGGTTTCATGTCGTCAATGCGACCGATGTTGAAGTCGCACATCGACACGCACTCGTGGATTCACTTTCTGCCGGGCCTGCATCGGCTGATGGACTTGCCAGAACTCGTGTCGCTCACCGCGCCGCGGGCGTTGTTCGTGCAACAGTGTTCGCAAGACCGACTGTTCCCACTGTCAGGCATGCAGTCATCCGTCCAACGGATCGCCGAGCTTTTTCAAATGGCCGGCTGTCCCGATCAGTTCCTCGGCCGGTTCTACGACGAACCCCACCGCTGGACGATCGCCATGCAGGACGAAGCGTTTTCGTGGCTGGACGAAAAGCTGAATCACCGACGCCCCAAACCTTAGCCCGGATTATTCACCACGAAAAACACAGCGCGGTCATGCCGCAACCAAACGTAGACAGGAAAATTTGGGACAGGAAGATTTGAGTCACGTTCGGGTTTTTCTGCTCGGATATTCTTGTCCCAAATCTTCCTGTCGAAGTCTTTTTGACGGTCGTCGGCAAAAGAATGACTCCGAGCTTTGATGACGACTCGCAGAGCTGCTTGACGCGAATCAAATCTTCGCGGCCAGACCAGAAGCGAATCGTTAGTAGTACAGATTCCACAGATGACACAGATCAGACGATGACCAAAGACATTCTCCTCCTCCCTCTTCATCTGTGAAATCCGTGAAATCTGTGGTTTGACTGTCACCTCTCCGTTGGGGGTCATCGTCTGGTTTCGAAATGCGCGCAGCACGACAAACAGTTGACGAATAGTAGTACGAGGGTCTGACACCGGGCACAAAAACACCCCGATCATCGCGATGATGACCGGGGTGTGTGTACGTCAGCCTGCGACCCGCGTTACTTGCTGGCTTCCGCAAACCGGCGGGTGACTTCGGTCCAGTTCACGACGTTCCAAAACGCGGCGATGTAGTCGGGGCGGCGGTTCTGGTAGTTGAGGTAGTAGGCATGCTCCCACACGTCCAGACCCAGGATCGGCGTCC
>JAYTIB010000409.1:0-12384 GCA_043732205.1 Schlesneria sp.
GGGCATTTCCGTTAAGTATTTTGAAACTGTAAAGACAGGGGTTTACGCAGATTTGGGAATATGAAAAAAGCCGGACTCCCGGTTGAACCAAACTGAAAACGCTTCAGCTTGAAAGGAGTCTGGCTGTGAGGAAACAAGTCCAACAAGGACGTCGGCGTGCAACAGCGACCAAGGCCACGAGCCGTCGCGAGCCAGCGAATCAGAAGATCAATGGCGAGACGTTGCGGTCGGCGGTGACCCGGGTGGTCAACGAAGAGAGTTTCGAGAACTTGAAGTTTCATGGCAATGCGACATGGCTGGTGTGCGACTTGATCATCTTGGCGGTGTGGTGGGTGTGGTCCGATCACACGACGCCCACGGGGCGTTTGTGGAGGCTCACTCCCGGTCGCTGAAGATGTTGGGGCGGGCGGCCGTCGGCAGTTATCAAGGACTGACCGGAGCGTTGGTCTCGGTCACCAGCACGTTGTTGCCGTTGTTGTGGGCACGGATGCAGCACTTGATGGAGCAGCACGGCGGCGAGCATTGGCGGATCGCTGGCTGGCTGCCGTTGGCGGTGGATGGCTCGCGGGTCAGCACGCCGCGAACGGCTGCCAACGAGCAGGCGTTTTGTGCGGCGAACTATGGTCGCAGCGCCAGTGCCAAGCAGCGCGCGAAGAAACGTCGGAAGAACGGCGTGGCCCAACGGAAGAAGAAGTCGCAGCCCGTCAAACCGCAAATCTGGTTGACGCTGGTGTGGCACATGGGGCTGCGGTTGCGGTGGTGTTGGCGGACGGGTCCCTCGAACTCCAGCGAACGGGCGCATTTTCAAGACCTGCTGAAAACCGAGCAATTCCCGTAGAAAACCCTGTTTTGTGCCGACGCCGGATTCGTGGGCCACGATTTCTGGCGGTCGATCGTGGACCAGGGGCATCACTTCTTGATGCGTGTCGGGAGCAACGTCACGCTGCTCAAAAAGCTGGGCTACGCGCGCGAGTCGCACGGCATCGTGTACTGCTGGCCGAGCAAAGCGGCCCGCAAAAAACAACCGCCGTTGGTGCTGCGGTTGATCACCCTGAAGCTCGGCCGCACGCCCATTTATCTGGTCACCAGCGTCCTCGACCCGCACGAACTGTCGGGCGAGACCGCGCGTCAGATGTATCCATTGCGGTGGGGCATCGAACTGCAATTCCGCACGCTCAAACAAACCTTTGGCCGCGGCAAACTCCGCAGCAAAACACCGGAGCGTGCGCTGCGCGAATTGGATTGGTCGCTGTTGGGCCTGTGGATGATCCAGTTGTTCGCGGTGAAGGAACAGATCGCGATCGGCCAGCCTCCGACACACCGCAGCGCGGCGTTGGCGATCCGCGCCATCCGTGACGTGTTCCACTCGTGGTCGGAGATCCCCACCAAAGGCACCAGCTTGAAATCGAAACTGCGTCATGCCGTCACCGACCACTACGAACGCTCCAAGAAATCCAAACAAGCACGCTACCGCCCCGACAACAACGACAAACCCCACGCCGGCAAACCCAACATCATCACCGCCACACGACAACACAAACTCCAACTCAAACAGCACCTTACGCTCGCCATGTAAAAATACTTAACGGCGTTGCCCGTTGGGGTGAGGGAATCTCAATCCGAACCTCTTGGGAACGCGGAAAGAGTGCGCAATCAACGCTAGTCGGCCCTGTCGTTCGGCGCGGGTGTTTGGAACAGGCGTCGGGTCTTGGCGGCGAATCCCCAATCGACCAGCCACACGTCAGCGGGCTTCGCTTGCGGCCTCTTCCGCCGCCATCGCGTCGAGCATTTGAAACCCCTCGTCCGCCGGCCGCCGCCGTTCGTCGAGAACCTCCGCGTCTTCGGCGAGTTCGACCAAACGGTTGAGAATCGCCCGCCGCTCGACTCGCGAGAGCTTCGCAAGTCGATCAACCAGACTTCACCGCGCTTGGGCGACTTCATCGGCAGCCTCCCGCGCATCGAGTTCGAGGAACGTTTCGACCTGCGCCATCAGAAACTCGTCCTCTTCGAGGGGAGGACTGACGACGTGTGGCGAACGACGCAGTATCTCGACGATCGCCTCGGTCCGCTCCGAGTCGCTCAATCTCTCAAACGACTCGATCAACACCCGCACGGCCGTTGTCATGACGAGGCTCCTCAATAACTTCATTGGCTGTTGCCCGCAGAGAGTTCGCCCGCGGATCACCGTTCCGCCAGAGTCCTCTCTTTCGCGACCATGACACCGACCCGGCCGGCGCGGGCAAGCCGTCTCAGCTCCCCAGCGGCACCGACCCCTTACGCAAATGAGTCGCCGGGATGCAGTTCGTCGATCGCGCGGTCGATGTACTGGTCGAACTCGCGCGGCTGCAGCACGTCGGCGATTGGGGCGAGCATCTCGTTGACGTGGTGCGCGAAGTCTTGCGGTGGTTTCCAAGTTCGACGGTTTGATCAATCATCGGCGCTTCAGTCGCTGCAAACTTTGTCGGCCGTGCAGAACGGCGATGATGACGACAATCCGCGACGAACGAACTCGGAAGAACACGCCGTACGGAAACCGAGTCATTCCGACTCGATAGACATCGCGATAAACGGGACCGAACGACGCGGGATCGCGGCAGATTCGGTCGAGCACTTGTTCAAAGCGTCTTTCAAAGTCGTCGCCGAGGCCCGGTGCCGCACGTTCGTACCAGCGGATGGCTCGCAGGACATCGTCGTTGGCAGCCGGCTTGATGAGCAGATCGAACGTCATCGCTGGTCTCGAATGTTTGCCTTGACCTGCTCCCAGGTGAAGCCTGCATCGGGACTCGCATCATCCTCGGCGATGCGCCGGTCCAGTTCGTCGCGCAGGTCCGCCGTCAGC
This sequence comes from Schlesneria sp., assembly GCA_043732205.1. Classification (GTDB taxonomy): domain Bacteria; phylum Planctomycetota; class Planctomycetia; order Planctomycetales; family Planctomycetaceae; genus Schlesneria. Next base: position 2,840 of record JAYTIB010000409.1, read on the forward strand.
TCGACGGCATGGCACTCCTGATCGATGCTGTCCCAGATTTCTCCCAAGACATCGAGCCGTTCGGCCAGGCTCAGGGATTGGATTGTGTCCAAGTCGATGGTGCGCGGCATGTGTTTGTCCTTCAGAGGGTGTTTCGTAGACCCGACCCCGGCTTCCGACATCACTACGGTGCGGAAGACAACGGGCGAATGCGCACTCGTCGAGGCGTGATGACAATGAAACTTCCAGACGGATTGGCTTCGATCACCGGCCAGATGGCTTCCAGGCGAGCGATTCGTTCGAGGGGCAGGAGTTTTTCCAATCTCAGCAGGATGACACCGTGGCTGTTCAACCCCTGATTGAAGATCAATTCACCGAAGTCGAGGTCGGCGGTGACGACGATTCGTGCCTGCTCCTCGGCGGTGGTGAGCAGGACGTGGTCCGGTTCGGAAAGAAGCGACTCGGTCGCCCACAGGACATCGTGTCCCTGGCGGCGGAGCCACTGCACGATCTGGCCGTGCAAGTTTTCGTCCGCGAGCAGCTTCATGCGTAGATGCTCTCATCCATCGCGATCATGGCCGCACCGAACTGACACGCCGCTTGGACGTGTTCCGGTTTCAATTGCGGATATCCGGCCAACAATTCCTCGACCGTCATTCCCGATCCCAGTTCTTCGAAGATGTGTTCGACGGTCAGCCGGGTGCCTTTGAACACGGGCTTGCCCAACATCACATCTTTCCGTTCTTCGATGTAGTCCTGCCATTGAGTCTGCATGGCCTGGTTCCTTTTTCCGGCACAAGATTGTTCGCGAGGAAGCCACGATACCGTGCCCGACCCGCTTCATTCCAGCCGCCGCCGTTCGTCCGTCAGACATTCTGGCCAGCGGGGCGGCAACCGCGATTGTCGATGGCAGTGGGGAGGACATTCCGGCGCGTCGGGGTGAATTCGACGTTCATGGCCACTGGTACTTCGTGCGAAGCTCCTGATCGAGTTCGGCCAGACTCGATGACTTGGCCGTCCCGGCTTCGATCTCGGCCCAACGCCGCTCGGCTTCGGCCAGGACTCCGGCGTCGAGCGACTCGTCCTCGCGCAGGCTGCTGGCCAGCCTCTCGATCAACACCATCCGCCCCTCGCGCGGAAGCTGCCGGGCCGCCTGATAGACGGCCTCGGCGGAAAGGCCGTTCTCGGTGGCTGTCACCATGATTGTCTCCCGTCAGTGCGACTTGTTGTTACGGCGAACGAGACACTACCAAGCGCTCGCAATCAACAGTAGGCGGCACTGTCGTTCGGCGAGCGTGTTTGGGCGAGGGGTCGGGTCTACGATATTTCGATTTTGGCGGAGTTCGAGCGTCGCGTACGCACCAGTCTTCGCTCCGCCAAAATCGAAATATCGTAGACCCGATCCCGGCTACTTATCTCAAATTGTTCGACCACTCGGTTTGCGAGGCGACGCGGCTTTTTTGGTCTTAGTCTCGCTCTTCTTTTTGGACTGAGTCGCGCTCTTCGCGGATTTGATCGGCTTTCCAACTGACTTCTTTTTGCCATGAGCGGCAACACCGCCCTTCTTGCCTCCCTTCTTAGCGGGAGCAGGGTTCCGCGCCTGGCCATGACCTGAGCCGCCTGGTTTCTTGCCGCCCCCGTCGGTGGCATTGACCGTCGCCCAAGCGCGTGCTTCGGCGACATCTTCCGACACGCCTTTCGCCTGGTAACCGTCTTCGATGTGCTGGGCCATTCGTTTCTGTTTGTCCGTGTATTTCGACTTGTCGCCTTGTGGCATGATCCTCTCCTTGGGCTCGCAGATTTTGTTTGAAAGAAATATCCCCCGGGCGAGCAGGGATTGCTCCAGATGCTGCTTGGGTGATTCCAACCGACCATCATACCTTCGGCGTTGAACTCGGCCCAATGTTCAGGGTTCAACGGTCGCAGCGGGGACGGAAACAATCGGAGCAGGCGGAACCAGATTGAGGAGCGTGACCAATGCGGCTCGGACAGTCTGCAATTCAGCCGCAGTCAGTTCGCCAAGTCTTCGTTACAACCGAACGATGGGGACAGCCTGAATCTGTTGCAGATGGTACACGCCGGGCTTGAGAAACGACCTGGGATCCCCAGTTCCCAGCGGTTATCGCGAACGGCAGTCGTCTGCGGAATGAGAACCATCAATGCCAGTTCGTCGTCTACGGGGTAGTCGCTCAGCATCAGACATGGCCGCGATTTGGCGGCGAATCCCAAATCGACCAGCCACACAAGGATTGGCAGAACAATGGGGGCAGAATGATGAGGAAACAGGATTTGTTTTTCTCTTTATCATTCTGCCCCCATTGTTCTGCTCGTCCGTTTCGTTTTCAGTCAGTTGTTGAAGCGCCGATCCTTACGGCCTCTTCCGCCTGCATTGCGTCGAGCATTTGAAACGCCTCTTCCGCCTGCCGCCGCCGCTCGTCGAGAACCTCCGCGTCTTCGTCGACTTCGATCAAACGGTTGAGAATCGCCCGCCGCTCGACTCGCGAGAGCTTCGGAAGTTCGAGGAGGATTTCAGTGGTACTCATGTTCGATCCCCAATTCGCCGCGTTTGCCGTTCGCTTTCGACATCGTCGAGACCACGCCCACGAAGACACTGGACGTGCCACCCCGCCGTCATGGAAAATCGACGCCAACATGGTAACAACCGGGTGGATAGGTTTTCCCGCCGGTTAGCGATGGCCATGCATCGTTTATGGTTTGCTTCACCAATGCTTTCTGGTGCTGGCATAAACGCACGATGTCGGGGAGCGTCTTCTGAGCTATCTCGATGACGCCCGGTCGGAATGCGACACATTTGGTGCCATCGAACGTGATCCACATGTCAAACGGCGTACTTCCATCATCAGTGATGAAATCGGACGCCGACTTTATGTCTTGGTGGGCATATAGCTTGTGCCTCGCTTCTTTGAGATGCTCATGAACAAATCGTAAAACCACGTCCGAAAACTCGCTAAAGATAACAGGTAAGAGACCAAGACCGTCTGCCTGGACAAAAGGCCGCATGTAGGTAACAACAATTCCAGACATCATCGGCGAATACAGAAGCCCCAGCGGGTCGGTATGAGTGTCGATGACGTGCTGTGCAAGTGCTTCGGCTCGCTTGAAGCATAAGTCCGCCAGATTAAGACGCTTGAACGCGAGTAACTTCTTATCTTCCACCATGTTCACGACCTTCTCCGCCGAATCGTTATTGGACAGACAAACGTTTGACTTTCATTGCGTCGCTATTTGGCATGGACGTGAATTTGAGCGTACGGGTCGCAACGCGACAAGAGGCAACATCTCAGGTGGCTCCGCTGACAATCAATCGTTTGTGCCATCGTATCCAGATGACTGGGGTATCCTGTCAAGCACAGCTAGATTTGCTCGATGATCGTCTAATCATTCGGATATATCAGCAGCAATACTTCGAGAGCCAAATGGAGTGTAACTCCGGCTAATTGCTCGATCACTTCTGAGAACCACGGATTCCTTCCCAATCCACTCAACGTTTCGTCAGGGTTTTGCAAAGCAAATAATTCCAAATCGGAATCTGTGTACAAGCAATAGCACAGTTCCTGCCATAAGAATGTGATCGTGGCGAAACAAAAACGCCAATTACGCGCTCTCCACGTGATCTGCTCATGGAGCATGTTTTCATCAGGGGTCATCTCTGCGACTGTGCGGAGATTATTGTCAATCAATGTAAAACTGTCCATAAGATCCAGTGCTATGTCCTCAAGGCGATCAAGTAAGTGGCATATCTCGTCGTATTGTTTATTAATCTGCGAATCGGCCTTCGGAACATAGGATTCAAATGGGTAGTCAAGACTCTCACTGAGCTCTTGAACATGCCAATTCCTCAGCATATGCACGACGGTGGAGAGAGTATCGTGCCATCATTTCTTGTGTCCCTTCTCGAATGACTGCACCATTCTGTCGCATTCGCGCGACAAGAGTCCAAAGCACTTATTAATGTCCGCAGCCAGTAGTTTGGGGAGCGAAACCGCATCGCTTTCATCCGCACGGGGAAGAACTGGCTGACATCGACGGTAAGAAACCCGATGTAGACTGATTCGATTGTCTTTGGTCTGTCTCATTAGGACCAATTCACCTACTAATGTCGTCAGGTCTAGGTTCGTGTTGAACTTATCATCGACCATCGTCCCGTCCGAACACCTGGTAATGATTCGGCCATTCCGACCAGGCGTACTCACGATGGTTTCTACTACCACTCCGAAGAGAGGTTTAGGGCTATTGCGTGCTTCTTCGGCGAGGCACTTCCGAAGCTGAATACCGTCCAGGGTATCTATGAAGCATGAGTGCTTTGGCCAAGGGTGAACCAAGTCCTCGAACCTTACATATCCACCTTTGTGGCGAGCGAAGAAAACGGCTGCGCCGCAGTGGGGACAATTTGTAGATGAACAAAAATCATCGTCGTAATACTGCCAAGTGGTGCGTGTCCCAGAAGTTGGCAGGAAGGCTGCAAAACGAACGGACGCTTCAAAGCCACCGCCGCCTCCCGTACTGCCTTCCCCGCCAAAACCGCAGGTGCATCCAGATCGATGGTTCCACGCATTACACACAATAAGAACCTCCTGCTAAGTCTCGTTGGTTGGGCACTCCCCACAGGGATTTCAGGGTCGGCGACGGGGTGGCGGGGTCAGAGGCGGAGCGGATGGCCCCGGTGGGGTTGTAGGCGTTTGCAAACACGGGGCCTTCCCGCTGGTCAGACCCCGCCACCCAGCCGCTACGTCCTGTTGTTTCCAAGTTCGCCAGTGCAGAGCCACCCCGCCCTATTTAGTATCTGACACATTTGCTTTCCCGCGAGCCTCAGACTTTCATCCCCATCTACGAGACTGGTCCCTCTAACTGCACAAGTCGCATCTCGACATCATTGAGTTGCGACTTCAACTGTCGAATCATCGCCTTCAACTCTAGTATCTCCGTTGTCTGTTTGTGGTCTGGATTTGGTGCCCCTAGATCGTTACTCAATTTGCCGACTGCTAAGTCAATTAGCGGTAAGTATTTGTTGTACGCATCGCCAACGATTCCGTGAACTTTACGCATGTGCCGCGCGAAGTTCTTTGGCGCCACATGGCGATCACATTTTGGACAAAGGATCAACCCAGCGGCATTCATCTGTATGGAAGGCAGTTTGGGCGGCGTTGAGGCGGCGTGTTGCGACCAGAATTCCTGATTTGCGGTCCGCTGACGTTCGATTTCTCGTTCATTGACTTGTGGTGTCGGGTACAACCGAGCGTTTGCCCATTCATCTTTTGGCATAATGTTCAGAGCTCCCTAATGATCACTGACTTACTCCGCAGTGCCATCGTATCCGCGAAATCGGATGTTCATCGTTACCGCGAATGCTTGAGAAAGAATGCCATCATCAGCCGCACTTACTCAGATCGAATTGCGGAATGGGTTGAATTAAGCCGTCAATCCTAGTTCTTGTTGGGCCTGATGGAGCCAACGCCGCACTGACATGGTTGGTATCCAGCAGGAAGTCGCTCATGGAGTCTGGCTCCACTGACGCCGGACAAGTTCCTTTTGCTGACGATCATTCTCGTCGAGAATCGCATTCAACTCATCCATGTCTTCGGGCGAAACCTGTGCGGCGTGTGCTTCCATCTCGTTGAACTGCTGTTGCCAATTGGCCGCAGTCATCCGGCTGTCAATCGGCATCGCCATCTCGACCGACAGCTCTGTTCCTTCGTTCCAATTCAGGGGAAGCGGTTCCATTGGTTCCAGCTTCCCGTTACGAACAATCACGCGAATCATGTCTGCACCTTTATTCAGCCGCGTCGGCATCGACGAGTCGGGTGGGAGAATTGTCGAGGAGGATCACCTCACGGGGGCGGTCGGTGGGGCGCGGTTTGGCTCGTTCATTGAGGGTATGAATCGAAGGGCCGACGACTTCCACGAACTGCGTGTCATTGAACGAAGCGGGCCGGGTTGGGGGGCGGTTGGATTTCATCGTCATCCTTCCTCGCGAGCCGTGATACCGAGAACTCGATCATCCATGAACTGATCGTGGCAATCGAGTTCGACAAAGTAAACCCCGAGTTCGGCCACCGCCAAGCCGGAAATCGGCATCAGCGGACGGATCGTCATGCGCCGGGTGAGATCGTCAGCTTCAGGCCGGGCAGACACGGGGTTTCGTAGAGGGCGTCGGGGGCGAGTTCGATCACGTTCCAACGGTCGTGCTCTCGCCGGTGGACGAGCAGCGTGGGGCGTTTGGCGTCGTGGCGGATGTCGAAGACCCAGTACTCCTGAATCGAGGGGACACGCAGATAAAGGTCCACGTTGCGGAACAGGTCTTTGTCCACATCTTCGCCGCGCAGGACTTCGCCGACGATCAGCGGCACGGCGTCGCGCCAGTCTGAGGCTGGCAGCTTGGCATAGATTGCCAGATCGGGTTCCGGAGCCGTGGTCTTGTGGGGGCCGGGCACGAAGACGCGGGCGCGGTCGGTGACGTAGGCGACCACATCGGGATGCTCGCGCGAATAGAGAAAGACCTGTCCGAAGACGTGCTTTTCGATCCAGTCATGCTCGAAATCGGGGGCCGGTGACACGTACAACCTCCCAAAGATGACCTCGTAGTCGTAACCGGAGCGGAACTCGGCGACTTGCAACTCGTCATCGCTCACGACGCAGCCGTGATCTTTCGGGCCGAAGCGCACGGATGTCAGCATGGCTGTTCCTTTGCAAAGGCGTTGTCGGTTGCCAAGTCTAGTGCTGCGTCAGCAATCAAGTCGAGGGTGGCCACGGTCGCCAGACTGTGGGGGGCGCTCATTTCGCAATCTCCCCACGCTCTGGCGAGCGTGGCTAATGCGCGATTCTCTGGTCTGACGAAGCGCTAACGCAAGTCGAGAAAACTGAAGCGACGAAGTAGGACACGATTCACGTCCGGCTCAAAGCACGATCAATTCTGGCGAGGCAACGGTCGCGGCCGAGGATGGCCAGGGCTTCGAACAGGCCGATGCCGACGGCTCGGCCAGTGGAGGCGATGCGCAGGGCGTGGATGATCTGGTTGATCTTGATGCCGTGGGATTCCACGAAGGCATGCACGAGCGTGTCCAGAGTGGCCGCGTCGAAGGGATCGGCAGTGGCGAGTTGGTCTCGGACGGCTTTCAGCAGGCCGGCGGCTTCGGGGGGATCGATCAGACGCTGTTGGAACGCCTTGTCGTCGTAGGTCAGTGCGGTTTCGGTGACGAAGAATTCCTTGTAGTCGAGGATGTCGCTGAAGACCTTCAGCCGGTCGCCCATCGCGGTGATGACTTGTCCGACGACGGACTTGGTCGCTGCGTCCGTGGTCGCGTCGTCCGTGGGCTGCGCAACGAGGCCCGTCTGCTGGAGGAACGGCAGGCAGCCCTCGATCTTGTCAGCGAGCGGCAGTTGGTTCATCCAGTGCTGCTGGTAGCTTTGCAGCTTCTCGGGATCGAGGCCCGCGGGGGCTTTGACGATGCGGTCGAGTGTGAAGTTCTGGATCACCGTGTCGAGCGACAGGATCTCGGTCTTGTCGTCCAGCGACCAGCCGAGTCGCGACAACGCGTTCAGGATTCCGGCCGGCAGATAACCCATCCGCTCGTAGTACTCGACCATCACCGGGTTGAGTGTCTTCGAATCTCCCAAGCCGAGTTGCGGGAAGACTTCGTCGGCCCGGTCAAACATCTTCTTCAACTGGGGACTGTTCCGCAGCTTGTCGACGTCGCGCTTGCTCAGCTTCTTCGTCGAACCGGGGGCGGTGATGAACGGGATGTGCGCGAAGACCGGCGGCGCGTGGCCCAACGCCTGGTGGAGCAGCGCCTGCACCGCGGTGTTGGTCAGATGCTCCTCGGCGCGGATCACGTGGGTGATCTGCATCTGCGCATCGTCGACGACGGTCGCGAAGTTGTAGAGGAACGTCCCGTTGCTGCGCATGATGACCGGATCGACCATCAGCGCGCCGTCCCATTCGACGTGGCCTCGCACAGCGTCATCCACGGCAACCTTCTGATCCCGCGGGACGAGGAACCGCACAACGTACGGCCGGCCCGCGGCATCGAGTTCGACGCGCTGCGAGTCGGTCAGTGCGAGCGACCGGCGGACGTTGACGAATTGTTGTTTGGCCGCTTCCGCGACGGCCCGGTCGGCCGCGATTTGTTCGGGCGTGTCATAGTCGCGATATGCCTTGCCCTCGGCGAGCAGTTGGTCAACCGCCGCCTGGTACAGGTGCGTCCGTTGCGACTGATAGTACGGACCGAACGGACCGCCGATCTCGGGGCCCTCGTCCCAGTCCAAGCCCAGCCAGCGAAAGGCGCGGAAGATCGGCGCGAGCGCGGCGTCGACGTTGCGCTGCTGGTCGGTGTCGTCGATCCGCAGGATGAACGTGCCGTGGTTGTGCCGGGCCCACAGCCAGACAAACAGCGCGGTCCGCATTCCGCCAATATGCATGTATCCCGTCGGGCTGGGGGCAAATCGAGTCCGCACCGTGCCCGTTGTCGAGTCCGCCGCCGTCGCCGTCATTTGTCACCTCAAGGAATCGGGTCCATTGAGGCGGGATGATAGCCAGCCACTGGAGAGGATGACAGGTACACCGGATGACGGGATTTGGCCGCGCGCGTTGCCGACGTCATCGTTTGGCAGTCTGTTGAAAAACGCGGGGTACGCGTCCAGCGTGCCCGTTTCCTTCGAGCCTAAGGACCGTTCGAGAATTAACTGTCGCATTGTCGCTGATCGCTCCGCGATCAGAACGTTGGATCGCGGAGCGATCCACGACAATAATTTCGCGAACGGTCCTAAACGACTCGAAGAACCGACATTCGTGACAACAGATGGTGTTTGACGGTCGAGGCCGCTAGCATCAGCTTCGGCTGTTGCATCCGGTGCGTCATCCGCATCCAATGCGGATGCCGCGACGTACTGTGGATTTGACCGAAGTCCACGGGTTTGTGTCACGCCGCTTCGCTTCCATTGATGATCGTCCCGCCGATCGGTCCTGCGTTCGTTGCTTCAGTTCCTTCCGTTCCGCTCATTGGAGAATCTTATGGTCCCCTCAACCCGTCGCGCGTTTCTGTCCGATGTTGGACGCGGCATGCTGGCCGCCGGTTTGGGTGCGTCCCTGGCCAACGATCTGGGGTTTTCCACCGCGTTTGCGGCGGCGGGGGCGGATTCGATTCCGCTCGGTGAGTACGCCGGTCTGGTGGAGTTGATGCGGAACACGCCCGCCGACAAGCTCCAGCCATTGCTGGCGCAGAAGATTCAAAAGGGCGAGGTGGATCTGAAGAAACTGGTGGCGGCCGGAGCCCTCGCCAATGCGGTGACGTTCGGCGGCTGTGACTATGTCGGCTTCCACACCGCGATGGCGATGTTGCCGGCGCTCGAAATGAGCCGGTCGCTGACGAGCGGGCGCGAACCGCTCCCGGTGCTGAAGGTTCTGTACCGCAATGCGCAGCAGATCCAGAACGTCGGCGGGGCGTCGCACACGGAACTGGCCGCGATCCACGCGGCCGAGCATGCGGCCGAAGGCGACCTCGGTATCCAAATCCGCGATGCCTGTCGCAAGCCGGACATGAAGTTGGGCG
>JAYTIB010000410.1:0-1758 GCA_043732205.1 Schlesneria sp.
TCAACCAAGGGGAAGACCACGCCCTCCATTTTGCGGGAGGTTGGAACCACGATGCTTCAGCGGGACGCGGCTCATTCAAGCCCTATTTTCAGCAGCCGATCATCCTGACGGCCACCAAGCGACCGGGACCGATGCGCACAACGTCGCGTCTGTTCATCAACGGTGAGGCACTCGGCACGAACCCCGCCGGAGACTTGGAGGGACGTGACACAATCCCCGACATTCAGCACCGCACCGACATCGGCGTTTACATGGGCAAGGCACTCGACTGGTCCGGCAGCATCGTCGGTGATGTCGGCGAAGTCCTCATCTACAACCGAGTCCTCACCGACATCGAACGGATCGGCCTCGAAACGCATCTCGCGGAGAAATACGCGATCCCGGTCCGCAGTCAGACGGTCGCCGCTCCCGCCGTCTTCAGTGCGCAGGAGAAGTCGCACTGGGCCTATCAGCCGGTGCAATCCGTTGTTCCCCCGGTGGTGAAGAACAAGGAGTGGGCCGCATCCCCGATCGATCGGTTCGTGCTGGCCAAGCTGGAAGCGGAGACGCTGGGCGTCTCTCCGCGCGCCCGGCCACGGACGCTCATTCGTCGAGTCACGCTCGACTTGACCGGGCTCCCGCCCGCGCCCGAGGAAGTCGACGCCTTCCTGAAGGATGACTCACCGCAAGCGTACAACAAAGTCGTCAACCGGCTGCTCGATTCGCCTCACTACGGAGAGCGCTGGGCCCGGCATTGGCTCGACGTGGTGCGGTATGCCGAGACCACTGCCAACGATGCCAACGCCGTGATGCGGTTCGCCTGGCGGTATCGCAACTATGTCATCGATGCCTTCAACCGCGATCTGCCGTACGACCAGTTCCTCGTCGAGCAACTGGCCGGAGACCTGCTGCCCCCCGCCGCTGATTCCGCCGAACGCGCCCGCCAGATCATCGCCACCGGGTATCTGATGATCGGCCCGAAGGCGCTGGCCGAGACCGACAAGGAGCAATCGCGGATCGACATCGTCGACGACCAGATCGACGTCACCGGCCGGGCGTTTCTCGGACTGACGGTCGCCTGCGCCCGCTGCCACGATCACAAGTTCGACGCGATCCGCACGACGGACTATTACGGTCTGGCGGGGATCTTCCGCAGCACCGAACCGTTCATGGACGAGGCCCGCAATGCGTCGATGTGGTGGGAATTCCCGCTGCCCGACGCACCCGGTGCCTCGGCCGACAAGCCGTTCCTGGTGATGGCCCCGAAGGAAGCAATGCCGCGCGATCTGCGAGTTCATCTGCGCGGCAACCGCTTCACGCTGGGTGACGTCGCGCCGCGCGGTTTCGTGCAGATCATCTCCGCGCAACGTCCGGCGATTCGCGGCGGCAGCGGAAGGTTGGAACTGGCGCGATGGATCGCCAGCCCCCAGAATCCGCTCACCGCGCGGGTCATTGCGAATCGGCTCTGGCAGCATCACTTCGGCCGGGGCCTGGTGGCGACGAGCGACAACTTCGGCACGCGCGGCGAACGTCCGTCGCATCCCGAGTTGCTCGACAGTCTGGCCGATGACCTGATGCAGCACGGCTGGTCGATCAAGCATCTGCAACGTCGCATCGTCCTTTCGAACACGTACCAGCAGGCGGGGCGCGAAACCAACGGTATGAACGCGACCGCAGCGGAAGATCACCGGCGACGCCTGCGCGCGGCCGATCAGATCGACCCCGAAAACCACTGGCTCGTATACTTCCCGCGCCGGCGACTGAGTGCCGAAGAGTTGC
>JAYTIB010000411.1:0-12346 GCA_043732205.1 Schlesneria sp.
AGTCGTCATCAAAGCTCGGAGTCATTCTTTTGCCGACGACCGTCAAGAAGACTTCGACAGGAAGATTTGGGACAAGAATATCCGAGCAGAAAAACCCGAAGGTGGCTCATCTCTTCCTGTCCCACATTTTCCTGTCTACGTTTGGTTGCGGCATGACCGCGCCGGGTTTTCCGTGGTGAATCGTCTTGGTTGAAACTCGACAGCGATCAATGACGAAGTTGCCGGATGCCATTCCCCGGACCAACGACTGTTGTCGATCCGTGTTTGATCCGTGGCTCTGAGCGCGATCGGAGTGCTTCACATCGTCGGGATCGTCACTCCCACTTCGTTCGCGCGTTCGGTCAGTTGGTTCCAGGTTCCGCGGTCGAGCGGCACGCCCCCGACGAGGCGCGTTGCGCGGAGATGTCGACTGCGGTCGTTCGGCAAACGGATGTCGGTGTGCGGCACGATCGGCTTCGTCGCGCGGACGTGATCGCACAGGCCCTGGCTCTGGGTCACGAAGTGGGTCAGGCCGCTGAACCGGGCCGGGTCGAAAGCGATCAGCAGGACGTTGTTGCAGTCGACTTCGCCCGCCGGTGCCGGGGGACAACACCCGCCGCTCAAGCCGCCGACGAGGATGTCGAGCAGCAGACCCAGGCCGAATCCCTTGTAGCCCCCCATCGGAAGAATCGTCCCCGGCGGGTCGGCGAACCGGGTCGATGGGTCGTTCGTCGGATGTCCGTCCGCGTCGAGCAGCCAGCCGTCGGGACATGCGCGACCGGCGATCTGCGCGACACGGATCTTGCCGTTGGCGACGACGCTGGTCGAAATGTCGAGCACCAGTGGTTCATGTTCCGTGGGGACACCGAACGCGACGGGGTTCGTGCTGATGCGCGGTTCAAGGCCGCCGGGTGGCGCGACACTCGTCAGCACACCGTTGTCATTGACCGACATCAGTCCCGCCAGGTTCCTTTGCGCCAGACGTTCGACCCATTCGCCCAACCGTCCGACGTGCCCGCAGCGCCGGATCGTTCCGCACGCCAAGCCCTGTTCGCGCGCCATCGGTTCCAGCAGGTCGATCAGCCGCAGCATCTGGACTTGTCCGAACCCGAACTGGGCGTCGCACACCAGCAGCGACGGCGTGCGACTCAGCAGTCGCAGTTCCACCCCGGTCCGCAGCGCGCCGCTGTCGAGGAACCCGAGATACTCGGCCACGCGCACGACCCCGTGCGATTCATGCCCGCACAAGTTGGATTCGACCAAACTCGCCGCGACGACATCGGCCTCAGCGGCGGAAACCTTCGCGGCGCGGAACAGGTTCGACGCGAACGCACGGAGCGCGTCGGCGGGGATGGTCACAGTGTCGGTGGCTGACATGGAGGGCCTTGTCTCTGAAGGCTGGAGTACCGCAGGTTCGGAGCAGGAAAGGTATGCTGTCGTGCCGACCACTCCCAAGTAACTCAAAGCGTCAGCGACGGAGTCCCGGCAGGCGATACAATTCACAATGCAAAATGAGGAACGACAACCAGTAGCCGTGGTTTCAACGTCAAATGAATTGACGATCGTCTGCTCACAACTGACTTCGACGACCTTAAGAATGGAACAAAGATGACGCCGACTCGTGTGGGGATTTCCACCATCAGCACGATCATGGCCGTTCTTGGCATGTCGTCGATTGGGTGCCAGTCAGCGGCCGATGGAGATGTCCACTTCAACAGACACAAAACAATCAACAATCAGGAGATTGTCGTAGAGGCTGTCCGCAGGTTGCGCAACTCGGGGTGGATCATGGACGAGGGTCAGTCCTGCCAATCCATTGTCGCTGCTGCCCTGCCACTTTTACCCCCGGAAGGATTTGAAAAACGGGAAGTGTACAAGGATGGATGGGGGCGCGACATGATTGTCGCTCGACGAGACAAGAACCTGGTTGTTCGGTCGCTTGGATTCAACGGCCGCGATGAGGGAGGGCGTGGTGATGATATTGAAGCCGTACTCCCGTAATCCTCCGGCGATCGTCGCCGTAATCCTCTTTCAGCCCGTAACGGGATATTTCATGAGGTCTGCAATTGTCTACTTCGCCATGCATCGACTGAGGAACGTCTCCATCGACAGCGTGGGTGGCAGGGCTTCCGCGGGCGATGGGAAGACCACTTTGGGATTCGACAACATCACCGGAAAACTATTCGCCCGCGAGTCGAGTTGAGCGGGTGGAAGGCCGAGGCTGCCGAGAGGTGGATCGGGGATGGGGTCGGGAATCGGGTCCGGAGTTGGTTCGTCAACATCCCGCCGGACCGGAGCCCCCGGAATGAAATACTGATCACCGGGAATGAACTGCGAGCCCGACTCGTAGTCACGTTCCAAGAACTGCGCGGGGAGGCGTTCCTCGGGCGGTGCCCGGAGTGCGAAATCCATCGACAGGCTCGCCTGGAGGAAATCCGGTTGCCGGCCGCTGGTCACGAAATAGCTGACCCCGAGATTCAACCGGGTGGAGGAGGTCAGCCAATAGGAGACGCCCGCTTCCGGCACAATCGCAGCCATGCCGGTGGGGAAGTATCCCCAGCGGGAGTTGCCCAACCGATGCCCGTTGTTGTCGTAGTAGTTGGAGCGGCGACTCGACGTGTGCCGCTCAACCCCGCTCATTTCGAGCACCCCCGCCAGTCCGACATAGGGCGCCAACCGGGTCGGCGTATGCAGTCTCACACCGAGTTCCCCGCCCGCCATTGGCTTTCCGCCCGCCACCATTCCGATAGCGCCGAACCGCACGGTGGAACACGACGATGGCATCATGAACATGCCAACATCCGCCTCTCCGACGGACCAGTTGTTCAACGCGCCACCGCCGCCGACGTAGACGCCGTAGGTGTCCTCTTGGAACCGCGCGTCGGACATTTCCCGGCGTCTCTGCGATCGCCTGATCACCGGATCATCGCTGTAGGGATCGCTGTGCAGCCGGGCATAGTCGTCATTGTCCATGGCCCACTTCGTGGAGAAGACCGGTTCGCCGCCCAACACGGAGTTGGATGCGGAGACCATCAAGAGTGCGATCACAACGTGAATCGCAATTCCGATTCGCTCGGATGGTCGGTCACTTCCCACGATGCACACACTTCTCCGATCAAGGAAGAGCGGGGAGAACCGACCAGAGGGGGCTTCTCACAGCATCGTCCCGACGTCGCCAACTGATGACCCGATATTGCGCTGATCACGGTCTTTTCAGTTCTGTCTGCATCGGCGAAACCTCGGGCGGCAATCTCGTCCGATCACTGCTTATCCCGCGTTTTGCGAACCCCCCTTGCGGTTTGATCGCCGCGGGAGCTACCATTTCACCCGGTTGAAAATGGCTTTTGCCAATCTGATTCGGTGACTGGGGTTGGGATGTTGTGCGGGAAGCGATTGATGAGCGCCGGGTGGCGGCCAAGACTCTGCGGAGTGTTGGTCGTGCTGTGCTGTCTCGTCGGCTCGCTCCGCACGGCTGATGCCAGTTGCGGTGACCACCTGGTCATGCCGGGGAATCACACCGTTTCGAATCCTCCAACTGGTTGGCATCACGCGGGGCTTCCGCAGACGTCGCCATCGCGGTTGCCGGTTCCGTGTCATGGACCGGAATGTCGCGGGTTGCCGACGCTGCCAAGTCCGGCCGAAGTTCCCGCGGTTTCCTCCCCGCTCCGGCAGGTGTTTGTTCCGCCGGAGCTGCTGGTGCTCGCGTTGGTGAACAACGTTGATGGGGGAATGCCGAACGACGGTTTGCCGCTCCAGACCGGTTTCCGTCAGCGCTTGGATCGTCCGCCCGAGGGGTGTTGAGCGCTGGCCTGGCGGCGCGCCAATGAATGGCGTTTCAGCCGGGTTGATCTGATCCCGAGATGATGATCGGAAGGGAATCCGGGTGCTTGCGGTCGTTCGGTCGCAGTTCAATTGACCTGCGCCGCGGCGCAGGAATGGAATGTCACACATCATCGCAGGGGTTCTTCATTTGCCAACGCGCGGTGCGTTCGTTGCCGCCGCGTTTCCCCAGTCGGCTTTCGCGGGAATCGTTTGATTCACCGGGACCGCACTCATCGCATTCCGTCATTTGTTCCCCATTGTTTCTTTTGTTTCTTTGGAGTCTGTCATGTCTTCTTCCAATCGTTTCCGTCGTTCGCGGGGATTCACCCTGATCGAACTGTTGGTGGTGATCGCGATCATCGCCGTCCTGATCGCGTTGTTGTTGCCCGCGGTGCAGCAGGCGCGCGAAGCGGCCCGGCGCACCCAGTGCCGCAACAATCTCAAGCAGATCGGCCTGGCAATGCACAATTACATGAGCACCCACACGGTGCTGCCGTTTGGCAAGGGGGCCAGCTATGCCGGTGTCCCGGTGTTCGCCCGGTGGTCGCAGCATGCGATGATCCTGCCGTACATCGACCAGGCGCCGCTGTACAACACCATGGATTTCAACTTCCCGCCGAGCACACCCGGCATGGGTGGGGTCGTCGCGTTCATGCCGGCATTCAACAGCGCGTCGGCGGCCAATGCCGCCGCCAGCCAGACCGTGATCCCCGCCTTCATGTGTCCCTCGGATCTCGCCCCGAGTGATCCCTGGCGCGCCCAGAACAACTATGTGGGGAACCAGGGGGGATGGCTGTGCGACCGCGGTGACGCCCCCGGCGCGGCCGCCGATGTTTCGCCCGCCGAAGTTCAGACCGGGGTCTTCTATTGGCTCAGTAGCTGCAACGCGGCGTCGTTCACGGATGGAATGAGTCAGACCATGATGTTCAGTGAGAAGGTCCGGGGGCAGGGGACGCCGGATGTGAAGTCGGATCTGTACGTGATTGCCGCTCAAACATCGCTGGCCGCGACGTACAGCACTTGCCAGGGCGTCAACCCTCTGACCGGCACGCCATTGACCAGCAAGTGGGGCTACAGTTGGGTCATGGGTGAGAACTGCTGCACCCAATACAACCACGTCGCCACGCCGAATTCGAAGAGTTGCGGTGGGACGGGATTCACCGGCACGATGACCAACATGGCGATGCAGGTCTCGGCCGGCAGCCGCCACACCGGAGGCGTTCTGGCGATGATGGCCGACGGATCGGTGCGGTTCGTCTCGGACAACATCGATCTGAATGTGTGGCGCGCGTTGGGAACCCGCGCGGGCGGTGAAGTCGTCAGCCAAGAGTGACACGGTTTCCGTTTCGTGGGGATCGCGTCTGATGACCAATCGCTTCGTTCGTCTCTGCGTGGCGGCGCTGCTCGCCGCCACGCTCGCCGCCTCGGGATGCGGGACCAAGACGCCGGATCACACCCCCAGTATGGCATCGGCCGAGGACGCGGTCCGTCACGGGTTGGACGCCTGGAAGGCGGGCCAGTCCCCCGGTGAAGTGCCGGGGACCAAGCCGGTCATTTACGTGACCGACACCGGACGCAAGCCGGGCCAGTCGCTCGAAAGTTTTCAGATCCTCGGCGAAACCCGCGGCTCGGCGGGGCGGACGGTCGCCGTGACGCTGCAGTTGGTCAATCCGTCGGAGGAGGTCAAAGCCCGTTACATCGTGGTCGGGATCGATCCGCTCTGGGTGTTCCGCCAGGAAGACTATGAATTGCTGATGCACTGGGACCACCGCATGCCCGCGACGAAGCCTGCCGACGATGAGGCCAGCCGCGACGAAACGCCGACTGAGACACCGGCGAACAACGAATAGCCCGGATTGCCCGTGACTTGAACCACGAAACACCCAGCGCGGTCATGCCGCAACCAAACGTAGACAGAAACATGTGGGACAGGAAGATATGAGCCAACTTCGGGGATTTCTGTTCGGATATTCTTGTCACAAATCTTACTGTCGAAGTCTTCTTGATGGTCGTCGGCAAGAGAATGACTCCGAGCTTTGATGACGACTCGCAGAGCTGCTTGACGCAAATCAAATCTTCGCGGCCAGACCAGAGGCGAATCGTTAGTAGTACGAAAGCCACGAAAGGCGGAGGTTACTTCACATGCCATCAGTCATCGTGTGCCGTTCCGTTCACAGTCTGGCCGGTGACCAAACAACCGGCCTCAACGTATTTCTTTCGTGCCTTTCGAGTGTTTCGTGGTGAATGATCCGGATTAGAAACAACCATGTCTGAATCGAACCCATCACCCGTATCGCCGTCACCCTCGCGACCACCACCATCGGCCTGGCGATTGTTGTTGCGCGGCGTGGAAGTGCGCTTGCGGTTTCTGTTCGTGCTGGGATTGCTGGCGGGGCTGATGGCGGGATGGCCCTGGTTGCGCGCCGGATGGGAACGGCTCAGCTCATCGTGGCAGCGGCACGATCACAGTGCCGCCGTCTCCGGGGACACCGAGTTCTTCTGTCCGATGGACCCCGGAGTCGTCAGTGCCTGGCCGGCCATCTGTCCGGTCTGCAACATGGACCTGATCACCCGCAAGAAAACCGACGCGGTGCTGTTGCCCGAGGGTGTCGTCGCGCGGATGCAGCTTTCCCCGTATCGCGTGCAGCTCGCCGGCATCCGGACGTCGGCCGTTGAAGCGCGACTGGATTCGTTGGAGCAGCAAACACAACCGGACCAGGCGCGCAACAAACTCGTCGTCCCGACCGCAGCCGTCGTGCATCAGGGGGACGAGTCTGTCGTCTACGTGGAGACGATGCCGGGCATGTTCGACGGAGTGCGCGTGCGGTTGGGTCCGCGCGACGGAGACGTCTATCCGGTGCTGGCGGGGTTAAAGCCGGGACAGCGCGTGGTCTCGGTCGGCGCATTCCTGATCGATGCGGAAAGCCGCCTGCATCCGAACATTGCGACTCAGTACTTCGGCGCGGGGGCATCGAGCCGGCAGCCGGAATCTCCGCCGCGGCGCACTGACCCGAAGAAATCGGCCGAGCCGTTGTCCGATGCCGATCTGGCCTTGGTCAAGCAACAACAGATCTGCCCCGTGACCGATGCCCCGCTCGGTTCGATGGGGACTCCGGTGTTCACAATGGTCCGGGGACGCAAGGTGTTCCTGTGCTGTCGAGGCTGCGAATCAGGACTGCTCGCCGATCCGGACAAGTACCTCACCAAGCTCAAACCCGCCACCAATGACGATGCCCGCTGATCGGCGGGCATCACGATTCCGACTTCATTTTTCTGTCCTCATTTTTCCGTCTCCTGAGAGCGTGTGAATCTTTCAAGTTCAATGGCGGTCCGCCACAAGATGTCGCGTTGGCTTTAGCCGACGCGGTACGACATCTGGCGTGGGTTGAAACCCACGCCACAAAGACTCCCAAGCTCTGTCTCCTGTCTCCTGTCTCCTGTTGGTGACGAGTGATGTTTCGGTCGGTCACGCTCTTCCTGATTCGGCATTCCACCAGTGTCCTGGTGTTGGCGGCAGTGTGGGCGGTGGCCGGGCTGTGGGTCGTGTTGCAGACCCCGATGGACGCGGTGCCCGATCTGTCGGAAAACCAAGTTCTGGTCCATGCCGACTGGCCGGGGCAGAGTCCCCCCGAGATCGAGCGCCGGATCACGCGACCGATGGCGATCGCTTTTCAGGGCCTGCCCGGTGTTCGGACCGTGCGCGGTTCGAGCGACATCGGGTACTCGTTGCTGCACCTGATCTTTGACGACTCGGTGTCATTCGTTGAGGCGCGTCGGCGCGCCGCTGCCCGGCTGTCGGAGTTGAACGTCCCATTGCCCGCCGGCGTCCACCCGCGCCTCGCCGCCGACGGCATTCCGACCGGACAGATCTTCTGGTACACGGTCGAGGGGACGCGGACCGATCTGGCGGAACTGCGGCAGGTGCAGGAGACCGTCGTCGCGCCGCAGTTGCGTTCCGTTCCCGGTGTCGCCGAAGTCGCCAGCGTCGGTGGCTTCGTGGCGGAGATTCATGTCGAGGCCGACTTGGTTCGACTGGCCACTGCCGGTCTGACACTGCCAGACTTGGAAGCGGCGCTGGTGACGATCACGCAACCCTCCGGCGGACAAGTCGTCCCCTCGGCCAATGCCGAGTTCCTCGTTCGCAGTCTCCCGTCGCGACGGGCGGGGGAAGGTGTCGATGAGCAAACTGGTTCACGGTCGCTGCGGTTGTTGGAGGAGAGCCTACTGCCATTGAGCGGTGGTCGCAGCATCCGACTCGATCAAGTGGCGCGGGTCACGATCGGCACGGCACCGCGTCGGGGCGTGTTTGAGAAGGACGGGAACGAAGCGGTCGCCGGCATCGTCCATCTGCAAAACGGACACAACCCGCTCGCGGTGACTCGCGCGGTCCGCCGCCGATTGCAGCAGATCGGCGACGGCCTGCCGGACGGACTGCGGCTGGTGCCATGCTACGACCGCTCGCCGCTGATCCTGAGCGCGGTCGACACCGTCACGCGGACGCTGCTGGAATCGCTGCTCGTCACGTCGGTCTGCGTGATCCTCGTGATGCGGCATTGGCGCACATCGCTCGTCATCATCGGCACGCTGCCACTCGTCGTGTTGGGATCGTTCCTCGGCATGTGGGCGTTGCGCGTGGCGGGGGTGACCGATGTGCAGACGAACATCATGTCGCTGGCGGGAATCGTGGTCTCGATCGGCGTACTGGTCGATTCATCGATCGTGGTGGCCGACAATGTGACCCATCAGCTTCGTCGGCGTTTCGGCGCGGAGCCGATCCAAGGAGATGTCAGCGGGATCGTGGCCGATGCCTGTGCGACCGTCGGCCGGCCGGTGTTTCTGGCGGTGATGATGATGATCGTTTCGTTCCTGCCGGTGTTCGCCCTGCAGGGGATCGATGGCCGGATGTACCGGCCGCTCGCTTGGACGAAGACACTGGCGCTGCTGTCGGCCGCCCTGTTGACGGTGACGCTGGTGCCGGTGCTGTGTGCGAAGTTGATCCGCGGCCGCGTTCGCGACGAATCAGAGAGCGCGATCGTCCGGTCGGTGGTCGGTGTCTACCGGCCGGTGCTGTCATACCTGATGGACCGTCCGTTGCCGCTGGTGTTGCTGTTGTGTGCGACGTTGATTGCCGGCGCAGCGGCGACCGGCGTCGACCTGCTGGTGCGCATCGGCGTTGTCGTCTCGGTCGGTCTTGTCTGGCGCATGGTCGGCGGACTGAAATGGAAAGCGTCGCTGACCGCAACGGCGATCATCGGCGGGCTGGTTCTTCAGTCCACCATGCGACCGATCGGACTGGCGCTGCGGCTGCCACTCGACGAGGGGATGGTGATGGACATGCCGATCACCGTCCCGCGCGTGTCGGTCTTGCAGGCCGTCGATGACCTGAAGGCGCGGAACATGGTGCTGTGCCGGTTCCCCGAAGTCCGCATGGTGACCGGCAAGGCGGGCCGCGCGGAAACCCCGTTCGATCCCGCTCCGATCGACATGATCGAAACGATGGTTGAGTTTCATCCGCGGCACCGCTGGCCCAGCCGACGCATGCTGCGGCCGGATGCGGAGCGGTCCGCGTCACAGGTGATTCGCGCCCTGACGGAAGCCGGGCTGGTGGAGCCGTCGCAGAATCCGGCGGCATTGCTGACCGAGATCGTCGATGCCGGTTTGATGCGGTTTGACGCCGTGCAGCGCGAAGTCTGCTGGCAGCGCCTGCAACCGTTTCAGACGGAGCTGTCCCGCGAACTGACGACGATGCTGGTGACGGTCGTGGTTCAACGGTTGAACGCCAGCCACGCGCTGGCACATTCAATTTCTGCGGTTGAGATCCAAGCCCTCTTTTCAGACTTGCCGGCCGCCGATGTCAAACGGCTCGGTCAGCAGGAGGGGACCGGCGACATCCATGTGCTGCTCGGCGAACTGAACAGGCGTCTTCACGCCGGGGGACATCTCCATCCCGAACCGGTCGACGAACACCGCCTGCAATCGGGGCTCACGCGATCAAGCAACGGCCTGCGCCGCCTGTTGGGTGTCGACGCCGTTTCGTTCGAAGAGGAATTGCAGACGCTGCTGCACGCGGAGGCGGAGCGGCGCTGGTCGGGTCACGTCACGCGACGGAATGCCGAACTGCGGCAACGCGCACCGGGAACGTGGGTGCAGATCGTCTGCGGCGAATTGTTCGCGCGTCAGGCGATCCTCGACGACGCACTGGCTGGCACGTGGAAGCAGGTCTTGGCCGCGCGGTATGCGACCGGCACCAAGCCGATTCATCACGACGGCCAGCATGTCGGCATGCCGCCGACCTCGCCGCTTCCCGTGATCGATCCCCATCCGCGCTACGATGCGATCGTGCGGCAGTTGACCAGCGACGTCACCGCGCGGCTGTGGCTCTGGCCGCATGATGCAGAGTCGCTGAACAAGTCGGCGGGTGAGATGGATCTGTCGGTGCAGATGCCCGGCTGGGCGAATGTCTGGACGAAGCCGATCCAGAACCGCGTCGACATGCTGGCGACCGGCGTGAATTCGGAAGTCGGCATCCGCGTCCTCGGCCGGGATCTCGATGCCGTCGTGCGTGCGTCCGAAGAGATCGCCGAAGTGCTGCGCGGTGTTCCTGGAGCGGCCGATGTCGTCGCCGACCCGATCCGCGGGAAGGGCTATCTCACCGTGGTTCCCGATGCCCGCCGCGCCGCGGAACAGGGGATCGCGATCTCGGACATCGACCTGTTGGTGGCGACGTCGACCGGCGGCCGGATCGTGAGTCAACTCGATGACGGCTTCGCGGTCCGTCCGTTGCGGTTGAAGGTGCGCGGGACCGGCGACGGACCTGACGGGGCGTTGCGGCAGCTTGCCGTGCCGCGGCGCATCGCCATCGCACCGGGCGCGCATGCGGCACCGGCGTTCACTCCGCTGGAGACGGTGGCCTTGGATGACGTGGCCGATGTGCGCATCACCGACGGCCCGGCGACGATCAAGAGCGAGAACGGCTGGCTGCGCAACTATGTCCGTCTGAACGTGCGCGGCCGTGATCCCGCCGAGTTTGTCGCCGCGGCGCAACGGCACGTTCAGCAATCGGTCCAACTGCCCAATGGCGTGTTCGTCGAATGGACGGGTCAGTTCGAGCATGCGGCCCGGACGCGGTGGATGATCCTGTGGATGGCACCCGTGGCGCTGCTGCTGATCCTGCTGATTCTGTACGCCGCCTTCCGGGACTTCGCCGATGCCGGGCTGATGCTGCTGTCGGTGCCGGGGGCGCTGGCCGGGGGTGTCTTGTGCCAGTGGTTGCTGGGCTTTCCCTTCTCGGTCGCGGTCGGCATCGGTTACATCGCCTGCTTCGGGATGGCCGCCGCGACCAGCATGGTGATGCTCGTCTATCTGCGCGAGGCGGTGGAGAATTCGGGCGGACTGCAACGAATGACACTGCCCGAACTGCGGACCGCCGTGATGACCGGTGCCGTCCACCGATTGCGTCCGAAGCTGCTGACCGAAGCGACGACGATCCTGAGCCTCGCCCCGATGCTCTGGAGCACCGGGATGGGTGCCGACGTCATCCGTCCGATGGCCGCGCCGGTTCTGGGTGGAATTCTCATCGCCGATGAAGTTGTCGACCTGTTGTTGCCGATCGCCTTTTACGCCGTGCGCCGCCGCCGTTGGCTGCGTCTGTCCGGCAAACCCGAACTTCCCACGGAAACTCAGCCATTATGAATCGTCGAGATGTGTTGCTGTCGCTCTGCTCATTGGCATTGATCACAGAGATTGCGGGTTGCGGCGGCAGTTCGCGGGATCGCTACATCCCCGCGACGTCGAAGGCGCGCGAGGCCCTGCAAACGGCGCTTAACACGTGGAAAGCAGGAACCGCGCACGGCCCGATCACCACGTCGAAGCCCGCGATCAATGTCTTCGACGCCCGCTGGCAGGCGGGCAGGAAACTCGATTCGTTCGAGATCCTCGAAGAGGTCAAGAACCCCGACCAGCCACAGTTCAAGGTCCGCCTGAAACTGTCCGGCGCACCCGAAGAGACGAACATCTACCTGGTGATCGGCATCGACCCGCTGCAGGTGTTTCGCGACGTTGACTACAAACAGACGCAGTCGATGTGAGGCGGGGAAAGCTGTCAGTGTTCAGCTTTCAGTGTTCAGTGGGGCGAGCGGCCGATGACGGTTTGCTCGCATACAAGCACGCAGCGCAAGCAAGTGTGTCTGAAACTTGACTCAATTGTTCACTGACACACTTGCTTGCGCTGCGTGCTTGTATTCCGATTCGCGCCGCTCACGTTACTGCGCTTCTCGCTGTTTGCGGAGCGCCACAATGACCGCTTCATCGAGCAGCTTCAGCCCTTCGTTGGGAGTGATGTCGTAGAAGCCGATGTGATAGTGGGCGACCTTGCCATCGTGGCCGATCACGACCCACAGGGGCAGGGGGGAGCCCAGTGTTCGCGGGTCGCCATACTGGCCGAGCAGCGTCCCATCATCGACCGCGACGTCGTAGCCGATGTTCATGAATTCCGTCAGCTTCTTCATCGACCGGATGGCGGCGGCGGAGTTCTCCTTCTCGGCGA
>JAYTIB010000412.1:0-12345 GCA_043732205.1 Schlesneria sp.
CTGCCGGTTTCGAAACTGTGGTAGACCGGATTGGACACCACGGAACACTCAGCGCGGTCATGCCGCAACCAAACGTCGACAGGAAAATGTGGGACAGGAAGATATGAGCCAACTTCGGGTTTTTCTGCTCGGATATTCTTGTCCCAAATCTTCCTGTCGAAGTCTTCTTGAGAGTCGTCGGCAAGAGAATGACTCCGAGCTTTGATGACGACTCGCAGAGCTGCTTGACGCAATTCAAGTCTTCGCGGCCAAACCAGAAGCGAATCGTTAGTAGTACGGAATGTCACAGAAGGAATGGCAGGAAGAGGCGCTGCTGGAATGAAATGCGTTCCGGTCGGTGCTGCGTCATGAATCGCACGCGACTTCGCAACGCGTCTTCCTTCCGTGAGCTTCCGTGTGTTCCGTGGTTGCCATTGAATCATCCAGGGTGGGCATGGGTTCGGCGCTGTCAGCGGTTTCGGCGCGGGACTTCAACTTCGCACCGGGCCGACGCTACGATGGCCGTCGTCATCGATCGGCTCCCAATCCAGGATTGATTCCATGCGTCCCACTCCGCAGACACGACGTCGGTTTCTGAAAGCGTCCGCCGCGCTGGCCGCTGGGGCGTTTGTTCCGTACTCATTCACCAGCGGCGCGGAAGTGACCACACGACCACGCGCGAAGAACGACCGGTTGCGGATCGGTTCGATCGGCATGCGCTACCAAGGGTCGGTCATCGCGGAAAAGGCGACCGAGTTCGGCGACATCGTCGCCATCTGCGATGTCGACCGGCAGATTGCCGAGAAGGCGAAGTCGCAATTTGGCGGCAAGGCGGATCTGTACGAAGACTATCGCGAACTGCTCGCCCGGCCGGATGTCGATGTGGTGACGATCGGCACGCCCGATCATTGGCACGCGCAAATGCTGATCGACGCCTGCCGGGCCGGCAAGGATGTCTACTGCGAGAAGCCGCTGACGCTGACCGTCGCCGAAGGACAGCGGATCGTCGAGGTCGTCCACGCGACGAAGCGGATCGTGCAGGTCGGCACGTGGCAGCGGAGTGATTCGCGTTTTCGGCTGGCGTGTGAACTGGTGCGCGCCGGCCGGATCGGTCGCGTGCAGCGTGTGACCGTGGTCCTGGGGAAGAACGTCGTGGGCGGCCCCTTCACGCCGCAGCCGGTCCCCGCGCATCTCAACTGGAACCAATGGCAGGGGCCGACCGCCGACGTGTCGTACATACCCGAGCGTTGTCACTACACGTTCCGCTGGTGGTACGAGTACTCCGGCGGCCAGATGACCGACTGGGGCGCTCATCACATCGACATCGCGCAGTGGGGCGCGGGCTTGGAACAGACCGGCCCGCTCAAGATCGAGACGTCCGCGAAGTTCCCCGGTATTCAGAACGGCCACAACGTGGCGATCGACTTCAACGCCAAGCTGACGTATGCCAACGGCGTCGTGATCGAGATCCAGGACACGGACCGCAACGGCATCCTGTTCGAGGGAACCGAAGGCCGGCTGTTTGTCAACCGGGGGACGGTATCGGGCAAGCCGGTCGAAGAGTTGCCGAACCGGCCGTTCCGCCGCGAAGACTCGAAGCTGTACGGCTTCGACAATCACGCCCGTCCCGAACGGGCCGGCAAGCTCGACGCGATCATCAACCACATGGGGAACTTTTACGACTGCGTCGTCGCACGGAAGCCACCGCTGGCCGACGTCGCCAGCCAGCACCGGTCGGTCAGCGTCTGCCATCTGGCCAACATCAGCATGCGCCTCGGCCGCCCGTTGGAATGGAACCCGGTCCAGGAACGATTCGTCAACGATGCCGAAGCGGACAAATGGCTGTCCCGTGAACGGCGACAGGGGTTCGAGCTGGGATGAATCCCGCGCGGTCTGATGTGATACGTTTAGCCGAAACGCCAACGGCGTGCGCGCGATCAACCCTGTGCCCGTGACCGCTCCCACGCCGCTGGCGTTGGGGCTAAACGTGGAAACGTCTCATTCCTGGCGGCGTTTGTAACGGGCTGGCGTATATGTCTGTGGGTGGCTGAAGCGGCGCGGCGGGTTTTCCTTCGAGCAACGGATGGGACATGACTGGCAGCGATTCTCCGCCGGATCTTGGAGCGCGGTTGCGGGCCGGGGATGAGGGTGTGCTGGAGGTGATCCTGCGGACGCATGGTCCGCCCATCCTGGCACTGCTCAGGCAACGGTTTGTCGGACCGCTCACGGCGGCCGACTTTGAAGATGTCCTGGCCGCGGCCTTGTTCCGCGTCTGGCAGCACCGCGCGCGGTTTGATCCGGCGCGGGCATCGCTGCGCGTCTGGTTCTTTCGCATCGCCGAGAACCTGGCGCGGGACGTGTTGAAACTGGGATGGCACAAGGCCCGGCAGTTGGAATTGAGCACCGCACCGATGGAGCTCGCCGAGGTGATCGATCGTCGCCCGGCGAACGGCGAACCGGACACCAGTCCGTTTGACAGCCACCCGCCGGTGTTGCGGGTTCCACTGGAGTTATTGCGCGAACTGGTCGCGCTGCTGCCGGAGAATCAACGGCGGATCGTGCTGGCCGATGCCGATTCGCGCGATGGTGTCGTCGCGAGTCACGACCTGGCGAGCGAACTCGGCATCCCGCCCGCGACCGTGCGGGTCTACCGCCGCCGGGCACTGGAACGATTGCGGCGGGAGATCGAACAACGCGGAATTGTTGAACCCGGAGTTGATGAGCCGGCAATGTCACCCGAGGCATAAACGAGGGAGGGTGCCCACTAACCCGCAGCGTCAGCAAGGGCGGGCGCTCCAAACCACGGTGATCAGACAGTCGAAGTGTCGTGCAGCGACCGCCCTCGCTCACGCTTTGTGAAGTTGCGTCTTTTGGGATTTCAGCCCCAAAGGGGCGGTGTTATGCCAGCCCAGGGCAACGCCCTGGGTTGGCGGTTTTCCGTGAATTTCAAGCCCTGAAGGGGCGGCACTATTCATTCGATGCACATGGGGCCGCCCCTTCAGGGCTCCACAGTCTGTGACGGTCGCGACCCAGGGCGGCGCTCCCGATGGTCGCTTGCCCTGGGCTCACTTAGCGCTGCCCCGTTGGGGCGTAAATCCAAATCAGCGCCACTTCAAAACTCCCGCTTCGGGTTACTGACACTTGGCCGGTTAATTGAGTTGCGGCTGGCCATACGCATTCTGTTTGAGGAATCACGCCATGAGCGATCCAGTGAATCACGATCCTTTGTCGGACGACCTCTTTCGCAACCGGATTGCCGCGGCACTGCGGGAACTGGATCAGCCGGAGTCCGACGCGGACATCGCCGCCGCGCTGGATGCGGTTGGCACCGAGCCGTTGAGCGACGCGGCGATGCGGCGCATTCTGCGGCAGGTGCGATCCTCCATCTCCGCCACATCGACGCGGGATCGGGCCGGCGACGGCGGACGTATCGAGCACTCACGTTCAGGTGTGGTCAGCCAGAGTCCGGCGCATCAACGTCGTGCAGGCCACGGGCCGGCGCACCGCGCGGGGATCACGCTTCGACCGGCGTCGCCGATGGCACAGGTTTCCATTGTGGCGGCGTGCGTGGCGGTGTTGGTGGTGATCGGAATCTCGATGTCGCAGTTTGGTGACGTCAATCGCGTGCCGCTTGTGGCGCGGAACGGTGTGGCTCAACCGCGGCCGGGGGAATTGATCTCGTCAAGCAGCACCGGCAGGAGACACTCCGCGCAGACTGCTGCCGTCGCACCGGTCCATCGCGTGACTCTGGGTGAAACACTCAGCACGGGACCGCGCGAAAAGCGCCGCGTGACGCTGCCCGACGGCTCGATCCTGTCGATCAACGAGCAGACTCGGGTCACCGTCGTCGCGCGGCGGCGGGTGAAGCTGCTGGCGGGTGAAGTGTTTGTCGAAGTCGTGCCGGCCGGTCTGTTGCGACCGGGTGATGCGATCTCCGCCAATGATCTGTTCGTCGTCGAGACTCCGCAGCGGACCGTGACGGCGCTGGGGACAAAGTTTGTCGTGAAGGCCCAGGGCCGGGCGACGAATGTCGTGGTCACTCAGGGAACGGTGCGGGTCAGCGGTGTCGACGAAGTGATCCCCGCCGGACGGGAACTGATCGCGGATCTGACCGAGTCGCGGTCGGTCGAACTGCGGCCAGCCAAGCGGTCGGCGTATGTCGTCGAGTGGGTCAAGGACTTGATGGCGGCGGCGGGTTCTGTCGTCGTGCCGGCCAGCGCGCATTCCGGCGGCAGCGTCACCGTCGTCGATCCGAACGGACAGGAGATGAAACTGTCGCTGAGGAAGTTCCACGTCGACGTTCACATTGAAGACGGCTTCGCCCGGACGACGATCGACCAGACGTACTTCAACCACACGTGGCAGCAGCTTGAGGGAACGTTCCGCTTCCCGTTGCCGGCCGACGCGTCATTGTCGCGGCTGGCGATGTATGTGAACGGCAAGCTGATGGAAGGGGGCATGGTCGAGCGGGACTACGGCCGCAACGTCTTCGAGCAGATCCGCCACACCAAGCGCGACCCGGCGTTGTTGGAATGGGTCGACGGCAGCACGTTTCAAATGCGCGTCTTCCCGCTCGAACCCCGGCAGGAAAAGCGAATCGTGCTGAGCTACACGCAGCGGTTGCCGGGTGATTACGGCAAGAGCGTCTACCGCTTCCCGGCCGGGCATTCGCTCGACGGCGTCCGCGAATGGTCGACCGCTCTGCGCGTGAAGGGGGCGGCGGGGACGAAGTGGTATTCACCGTCGCACCCGTTGAACGGACGCGACGATCACGGCGATCTGCTGATCGACGGCCGCGACGAACACGCGGCGCTCGATCGCGATCTGGTCGTCGAGCTTGGTGAGCCGGAGGGCGCTAGCCCCCGGTTCAGCGAGGCAAACCGGGGGCTAGCGCCCAATGTCACTGACTTTGGCCAAGTAACCCGAAGTGTAAACGACGGAATTGCGGGGAATGACCCCTCTCGCTCGCCCTCGCTCACGCGTCGGGTTGGTGAAGTCAGTGCCATTGGGCTAGCGCCTTCCCGCTCAGGGGGCGCTGCGATGTGGTCCATCTGCGAGCAGGACGGCTTTCAATACGTGATGCTGCGGCAGCGGCCCGAGTTGAAAGCGACTGCGGAACGGTCGCCGCGGCAGTGGATCTTCCTGGTCGAGAACTCGGCCGATCGGAACGAGGTCTTGGCCGGGACACAGCGTCAGATCGCGAAAACGCTGCTGGAAAACGCAGAACACAGCGACACGTTCTCGATCATCCGCGCGGGGACTCAGGCGGACCTGTTCCGGCGCAAGCCGGTCGAATGCTCGCTGGAGAACGTGGCGGCGGCGCTGCAGTTCCTGAACGATGTCGCGCCGATCGGGGCACTCGATTTGGAGCAAGCTTTGCAAGCCGTGCAGAAGCAGGTGCGCGGCGATCGCGACGTCTGGATCGTCCACTTGGGAACCGGCATTCCGGTGCTGGGAGAGCGGCACAACAATACGCTGCTGCGGCTGTTGCCGGCGCACGCGCGGTATGTCGGCGTGGCGGTCGGGAAGCGGTGGTCGAAGTCGTTCATGGAAACCGCCGCGAGTCACAGTGGTGGCCACATCACTCAGATCAATCCGGATGAAGCGGTCGCGTGGCGCGCGTTTGATTTGCTCAGCACACTCAACGCGCCGCGGCTGACCGAGATCGCCGTGCATGGCACAGTAACCCGCAGCGTGAGCGAGGGAGAGTCTCCGAAAGAGGACACCTCCGGATCTGATTTTCTGCTGCTCACGAAATCACTGGCGCACGGGCAGGAACTCGCCGCCGTGGCGCGCTTCGCCAAGGGACAAGCACTGCCGAAGTCGGTGACGATTACCGGCAAGCTCAACGGCAAAGCGTATTCGAAGACCGTCGAACTTCCTGGCAACTCCATCAGCCGCAGGGCGCTAGCCCCCGGTTCGGACGCGCGCTCCGAGCGAGAACCGGACGCTAGCGCGTTCCGGCTGATTCCCCGCGTCGGCCATCTGCCGCGGACGTGGGCGCGGCTGGAAATCGACCGGCTCGTCGCGCTCGGTGCCGCCGAGCACAAGCCGCAGATCATCGAGTTGAGCAAGTCGATGTACGTGATGTCGCCGTTCACCTCGCTGCTCGTGCTGGAGACCGAGGCGATGTACGAGCAATTCAAAGTCGACCGCGGCCGCAAGGACCACTGGGCCATGTATCCCGCGCCGGCCGAAATCCCGGTGATCGCCGACCAGGGACCGTCGCAACTCAGTCCACTCGACGCGGCGAAGGAGCGGTTGAAGCTGTCGCAAGCCCGCGTGAAGACGGCACAGGCCAACTACGAACGGAGCATCGCCGAGAAGCGTCCGGCCAACGACCTGCAACGGCTCGAACGGCTGAACCGCGCCGAGCAGGCCGAAGTCCGGTTGATCGAGCGCGAGGTCCATCGGATCGAACGAGCGAACGCGGCGGCGGCGGATCCCGTGCGCATCGCGTGGGAGTCAGTCGTGCAGCGTCGTTCGGTGTGGCAGCAGGTTTACCACCAGGCATCACCAAACCATTGGAACTATTGGGGCCGGCAGAATGTGTGGGATGACTGGTCGAATGGCGGCAATCTGATGCTGGGGGATTTGGGGCTCGATGGCATGGAAGACGACTCGACGATCTCCGAGTTTGTCAGACCAGTGGACGAATTCATCCATTACTCATTGAATTCATCGGGGCCGGTGCGGTGGGGCGAAAACGGCACAAGGCTCACACGCTTGTCGCTCGATCTCAGCGGCAACGAATCGAGCATGAGAAGTCTGGGTTGGCAATCGCAAGGACGGATGGCGCTGGATGGAATTTCCGCGACGCACAACTTCTCGACGTTGGGACTGTCGATGTTCGGCGAGGAACGCGACGTCCGGGTCAAGCTGCGGATTCTCGCCACCGACCGTCTGCTCGGAACGCGGATCGCCCGGCCGATGATTCGTCTGCTCGACTCCTCGGCAGTGGAGTTCGAAGAGTTGGCTCAGCCAGACTTGTCGTTCACCGTCTTGCAGCCGAACGTGCGGGTCGTTCCGATCGGTCGCGGATTTGGAACCGTGGCGAGCCAACCACAAAACTGGTCGGCGGAGAATCGATTGCTCACCGAGTCTGATTTCACCGCGAAAGACGTGACTTGGAGTTTGCAGGGACTGCCTCGCAGCGGCCCGGCGCTTATTGATCGCTTAGCACTGGGCTCATTCCATGGCAACGGCATCTTCATTGGCAACAGCATCGACGAAGTTGCGAGTGCAGTCTTCGACAACAACGGCGACGGGATCTCCGACGACGTCTTGTCGTTCAACCTGGAACCGGGACTCGCCGTGACAGACGGCAGGCTGAACCGCTTTCATCAACGGTTACTCGGCGAGAGACGCTTCAGCGTGGCCGTCAACGGCGGAAGCGTTGCGCCGGAGTTTGCCAAAGGTTTCAGATATGTCGACGGGGGTTACTTCCTTCAACCGGGTCTGGCCGTGCATCGCCTGACCGGCGTGCTGCAGGACTTGCCAAGTTACGCCCCCGGCCTGCAAACGTGGCCGGCCGATCGGCTCGCCATCGTCGAGCAGGCATCCGCAACGAAGCCGCAGCGCGGCGAAGTCGACGCCGCAGCGCGGCGGCTGATCGAGAAGGCCCGATCACTCGGTTGGGAGAAGGTGCGGTTGATCAGCCGGAACGCGCTAGCGTCCGGTTCCGATCGCGACAAACCGGACGCTAGCACGTTCCGGCTGATTGATGGCTCAGGCCGGTTCGTCTTCGAGCGCGAGGTCGCCGAGGGACTGCGCGAACAGGTCATTCACGACGGCTCGACGCTGTGGCATCTCTATCCCGAGATCGGTCTGGCGGCGAAACGCTCTGTCAGCCGCTTCCACCAATCGGCGATTCAATCGCTCATTCCGTGGTACGTCCCGTCGGCGGATGACCTGAACGTCGATGCCGATCTGAAATCGGTCGGAGAACGAACCGTTCGCATCACGCGTTTGGTACGAACTGAGCCGGTAGCCGAACTCGCAAGAGTTCGGAAGGATGGTGAATCGAACCGAATTCTTGCGAATCCGGCGACAGACACACCGCATCAGACCGCCTTCGAACTGGTCTTCGCCGAAGACGGACGGCTCGTTGAGACGCGCGTGGTCGACGTCACCGCCAACAAGCGGCTGGCCGAACAAACGTTCTCGGCCGACGGGACGATCCGCCTGCTCGACGCGGAGGACAAGCTGATCGGCGAGACGAAGTACGAGCGCCAGCCGATCGAGGCGCCGAACCTGGTTCCCGTCACAACGGATCTCGTCGTATTGCCGCTGCCGTACCGATCGGCGGCGGGAGTGCCGGTCAGCGTGCCGGTGAATTTGCAGACCAATGCGCCCGACTTCGTGAAGTTGTCGGATGACGACGCGCTGCGGTTGCTCGCGACGTACTTCGCGGAAGTCCGGGCCAATGAACTCGTCGCGTTCATCGACCAGCGATACACGGCCAGGGGCGATCACCGCATCGGTCTGGCCGTGTTGCTCGCGTCGGTGTCGCCGCACAGCCCGCTCGTGTTGAACGCGACGAAGCAGCATCCCGATGCACCGCTGGCAAAGTACCTGGAGCAATTCGCCAGCTTCGTGACCCACGGCCAGATGAAGGAGAGACTCGATCCGCTCGACGGGGCCGGCCCGTTCCTCAAACGGTTGGTGGCGACGTACAACGTTCACTCGCGCTGGGCGAGGAATCAGGTTGCCACTCCAGAACGAACGGCGGCGGAGATTGAACAGGACGTGGAGGCCAGTCTGCTCGTCATTCGCGACTGTCGTTCGGTCGATCTCGCCGCGATGCTGTTGTCGACAGTTTCGCACGGCCTCAAGCAGGCCAATCGGATGAACGCCGCGCTGGCCCGGAAGTTGAACGACACCGCCGTCGCGCTGTCCGACGAACGCGGCCTCCCCGCCTTCGGTCGCACGGCCCGGATCGACTGGCTGCTGACGGTCGGCGATGACGCCTCCGTCGCGCAGGCCAAGAAGCTGTTTCAAACTCAACTCGCCGACGCGATCGCGATCGGTGACGTTCCCGATCTGAATGGCGAGACGCGCGGCGCGTTCGTCAAACACTTTCAAACCGCCGTCGGACAGCCGTGTGTCCCGTGGGGCGAACTGGTCCGGGAGGCCGCGCGCCAGCTCGCCGCGCAGAAGCGGCCTCACTCGCTGATGGTGCTGGCGCGGGCCTGCGTCTCGCTGGGCGAACCGGGTCTCGCGGCCGAAGTCTTCCAACTGGCGATCAAGGATCAGGATCTCGCCGCCCATCCGCGTCTCAATCTGGCGGCGCTGGCGTATGCGAAGGAAGCCGCCAACTGGGAACAGGCGGAAGTCTGCGTTCAACACGCCCTGGCCAATGACAAATTGCGGAATGTCTCGCAGCTCTGGCGCGACGCCGCGAACATCGCCCACCATCTGCGCAAGTTCGGCGAATGGATCGAGTCGCTCGAACATGCGTACGAACTGGAATTCGCCGCGCTGCCGAAGACGGTGAATCTCGAAGCATTCCGCCAGGACTACGACAGCCTCTTCACGGCGCTGGATGAGCGTGCGCAACAACTCGCCGGTGCCAACCTGTTCACGAGAATTCAGTTTGCCCGCACGGTGCAACGCGCCGCCACCCGGTGGCGCGACATTGATGTTGACGACACGGCCGCCTGTCATCGTACGGCCCGCATGCTGACGAAACTGGGTCTCGCCCCGGCGGCTTGGAACTACTGGACGACTCCGCTGGCCGAGACTCCCGACCAGTCGTCCGTCTGGGTGACATTCGCCACCGCGATGAACTCGGAACAACGGTTCCTCATCGCCGACCGCGCCTGGGCGACCGCATTCGAATGTGAACCGACCAACCCGGAGTTACTGCTTCAGCACGCTCAGTTCCTGCGGACCACTGGTCAGGAGCACCGGGCCCGTGAACTGCTGACCAAGATCATCAACCGCAACTGGCAACCCCGTTTCGAAGGGACGAAGAACCAGGCCCGAACGCTGCTGACTGTGTCCCCGTGACCGGGAGTGGTTTGTCGCCGGTGCCGAACGCATTGAGCCAAGGACCGGCGCAGCAATAACTGTCGTAGCACGGACGCCTCGTCCGTGCGGCCCAAATCGACAAATGGCCACGTTGTGACGCACGGACGAGGCGTCCATGCTACGGTCGGTTCTCGGACACCATCGACGCGGACCGCACCGATCGATTCCGTCCCGGTTGTGATGGCGCTTGAGCACGTTGGCTCCCGTACCACCGCCAGGGCCACTGGGCCAAACGTCTCAGGAAAGGCGGCGCAGTCCATACCTCGCACGGTTAGGATGGGCTCGTTTAACCGCGTGGGCAACGCCCCGCGCGTCGATCGCGCGTGCAGCCTCAAACGCGCGGGGCGATGCCCACGCGGTTAAACGAAAGCGTCTCGCGACTGCCGCGCTGTCGCCGCCGCCTGTTGTGGCCCCGCAGCAGCGGCGACGAATTGTTGACATCACCAGTTCGTTGTGCCAGACTCCCGACCCGCTTTCTGCAAGGCCGCGACGTCGTGGATTGGCTGCGGAAATCAGGCGGATTCACGCGAGTTTTACGCGGCGGGAATGACATTTCCCCCGGCAGGTTGGTGCTTCAGTTTCCTCTGTGGGGAGACACACCGGGAGTTGCTCCTCATGAACCGAGAGAACCAGGCGATGGCGTCGAAAGCGGGGGAGTTGCCGGGACCGCTGTCAGCCCTGACCGCCGTGATCGACGACTTGATCACTCTCGTCGAGCAGCTTCCCGACAACGCCTTTCAAGGCAAGTCGACTCCGGTTGTCGGTCTGAAGAGCAGCATCGGCGAGCACGTCCGCCACTGCTTGGACCATCTCAAGGCGCTGCAGCGCGGCGTAGTCACCGGCCGGATCGACTATCACAACCGCGAGCGGGGTGGGAGCATCGAGCGGGATTCGCGCGAGGCACTCGATTATCTGCGGGACGCGCGCGACGAGTTTCAGCGCCTTCCCAATGGTTTGCTCGATCGTGCCGTTGAAGTGTCTGACTACGTTTCGATCGATCTTCCGCCGCAACTGTTCGCGTCGACCCTGGGCCGTGAAGTTCTGTACGCGCTGACTCACACGATCCATCATCAGGCGATTCTGCGCGTGCTCGCCACCGCGGCGGGGGTGGGTGTGGCGGAGCCGTTCGGGTATGCCCCGGCGACGCTCGTTGTCGGAACGGCACAATGCCGCGCGGTCGCTGCGGGGATGGCGGCAAACGGGGCCGATGATTCCGCCAGTGTGCAAAGGACTGTGTCACCGTGATCACGGGTCCGATCGCGTTCTCGCCCGGAAGTGTCACCGGATTCTTCGTGCCGAGTTTCGGGCCGACCCCCGGCGAAACAGTCTCGCGCGGCTTGGCGTTTTGCCTCGAGGCCGGCGTCACGGCGGCGATCGAGCCGTCCGACGAACGCGCGGTCCTGCTGAATGGACATCCGATCAACCTGCTTCCCGTGTTGGAAGTGCTGCGGGAGTTGGCGCCCGAGCCGGTGACGATCCATTTGGAAACAGAGCTCCCGTTGGGCTGCGGATTCGGCGTGAGTGCCGCCGGCACACTCAGTGCCGCATTCGCACTCAACCAATACTTTTCCCGCGGCCGGTCCCGAGAACAGCTCGGCCTGATCTCGCATGCGGCCGAAGTGATTCACCAGACCGGAGTCGGCGATATCGCGGCGCAACTGTGTGGCGGAATCGTTTACCGACGCTGCCGGGGCGGACCGTTCGACTGCCTCCGCATGGATCACGTGACGGCACCCACGCTCTACTACCGCAGCTTCGGACCGCTGTCGACGCGCGACGTGCTCAGTTCGACCAGCATGGCGGCGAAGCTCGCGACCGCCGGG
This sequence comes from Schlesneria sp., assembly GCA_043732205.1. Taxonomy (GTDB): domain Bacteria; phylum Planctomycetota; class Planctomycetia; order Planctomycetales; family Planctomycetaceae; genus Schlesneria. Next base: position 11,835 of record JAYTIB010000412.1, read on the forward strand.
AGCAGCGCCATCGAGTGGCTGGCCGCGAACTTCGCCCGTGCGACGATCGAGTCACTCCTTGAACGCTCACGACAATTCGCCGTCGAAACGGGTCTGCTCACCGACCCGTCGGTGCGCGACGCGATTCAGGACGTCCTGTCGGCGGGCGGTTCGGCGACGATGATCATGCTCGGACACGCGGTGCTGGCCACAATCCCGGCGGGGACGGCCGAACATTGGACCCCCTGCCAGATCGATCCCCACGGAACACGGCTGATCCCATGAGTGACATTCCCGATTCGCACCCCCGTGCCAGATCCTTGCGGCTCCGCGAGCGGCTTGTCGACGGGCTGCACAAAGGGGTCGTGACCGAGAGTGGGTTGGTCGCCCACGGTCGCGGCGAAGCGCTGGATTACCTGCTTGGCGAGCGAACGCACCCGTTCGCCGAACGAGCCATCGCGGCGGCCTCGGCCCTGCTGACGCTGGCGTCGCATCCCGTCATCACGCTGAACGGCAACGTGGCCGCGCTCAT
>JAYTIB010000413.1:0-4810 GCA_043732205.1 Schlesneria sp.
TCACCGCCACACGACAACACAAACTCCAACTCAAACAGCACCTTACGCTCGCCATGTAAAAATACTTAACGGCGTTGCCCGTTGGGGTAGATCCCTCTCAAACCGGATCTCCCCAAGGTTGCCGCGAAGCGCGGCAACCCAGGGCTGTGAGACGCAACTCCTTCGGAGTCAAGACAGGCTGTGTTCATCGCGGTCGAGTGATTCATCGCGAACGAGCGACAGCGCAATTCGGTTTGGGTTGCGGGCCATGCCCGCGCTGTACTACTAACGTTTTGTTTCTTCGCCGGGCGCGAAGATTTTACATGGCCAGTTTGGCGAGTTTTTGGGTGCTGGTTTGTTGGGCGATTTGCAGGGCCGTGATCGTTTGGCGGCCGGGGTCGGTCAGGATGTAGCGATGAGTCTTCGGACCTTTTTGGATCAGGCCGTGGCCCCGCAGCAGGCGGAGCAGGCGGGTGATTTTGTTCGACTGGCGGCGGGCTTCGTTCGCGGGGACGTCTGGCGCGGAACCCGTGTCGTCGCCGAACAGCAGCGGGCGGAGGTTGCGGTTGCGGAAGCCGTTCAGCGCGAACTCGCCGCGGATCACGGCCGCGAGCAGTCTGTTGTCGCCGGGGCTGGTTCGCGGAATTGCAAATGCAGGCGGTTGCAGGGCCCGCACCCGGCGGCCGTGCCATTCGGTCGGCTGGCAAATCGGGCGGACGGTGTCGCCCAGCGGCTGGTCGTATTCGACCGCGGCCAGGGTTTCCAGGTCACGCTCGTTCGACTTCTGGCTGATCTCGGCGCGGCGGTGCAGGTCGGCCACGCCCTGGCGCAGACGCAGCCACTGTTTCTTTCCGGTGGAGTCCCCCTCCTTCGCGCGATCGACCTTCATGTCGCGCGGGTTGTTGATCGTGGTTTCGACTCGCAGCACCGACTGCTGCTTGTCGTACATCTTGATCGAGTTGCGGTTGATCGCCTGTTTGACGCGGGTTCCCTCGGGCCGCGTGAGGGTCGAGCTGACGATCTCGCGGGTCGTGTTCCGATGCACGACGGGGGCCTGCCCGAGGAACCGCAGCACGGTCTTCGCTTCTCGGACGGGGCGGCTGCCGAACGTCGTCGTCGCGTGGCGCAGCAGGTTCGGGTCGACGCGGGCCAGCGCGGCGGGCGAACGGAACAGCACGTCGGTGGCCCATTCGGTCTCCTCCGCCGACCAGTAGTAGTTCAGCGGCGGCGCGGTGAACATCATCCGGTGCGCGGGATGCCACCGCGTGACGAGACCGTCCAGCAGGCCGCTCCAGTTCGTCTGCAACTGCCGCGACAACAGCGTCTGAGCCCGCGCCAGGTCGTCCACATCGACGAAGCAGTTGTCGCGCTGATCGAAGCCGATCGCGGCCTGCGTCAGTTGTCGCGCCAGCCAGTCGCGACCGTTCAGACAGACGTGAATCGAGAACGGCACCCACATCTGCAACCGCCGGTGCATCAGCCCCAGTTGCGGGTCCAGCACGTAAAAATAGCGGTGCGAACTTGCCGGACAGGGATCGCAGGACCAGCTTCTGTGCCGCGCGGTTCCCGCCCACGCTGAAGGTCTGACACGGCTCGACACACTTCAGCACCGCGATCAGCCCCCCGGTCACGTTGTCCGCCCGCGCGATGTCCAGCACCCGCGTCTCCTTCCGTTCCCGGCTGCTCTCCAGATCAACCTCGGGCCGGCCCGCCGCCTCGGCCAACCGCTCGGTCGCCCCGGCGATCTGCTCCGTCAACTCCATCGTCCAGTCCTTAAACTTCCTGAGCAACACCCGCATGGTTCCCAAATACGACCCCACCCCCCGCAGGCTGGCCCGCCACCGAAGCGTCCCGCGAAACCGCACCCGATCCCACCCCGACAACGTCCCCTTGATTTCCGACGGCATCCGCTGGAGAAATGCATGCATGGCGTGAGTCCTGTGAAGCTGATTGAGGAGTTTGTAACCACCTTCAATCTACCAACGGGGCTCACGCCTTTGTCCTTTCACTTCGGTTGCGGCTGAACGAAGTGAAGCCGCGCTGGGAACTCCGGCACACGTCCGCCACGCTGATCCGTGATCGGTTCGGCAGCGACGCGGCCCAGGCCGTTCTGGGGCACTCCAAGCCTGACATGACGGCCCATTACACGTCACAAACGATTGCACTCGCCGTGGCCACGGCCGAGAAGATTGGATAGCCAGATTTGTTCCTTCACGGGGAGACATTTCCATGAGGACAGCGCCCCCATCGAGCAGCGAAACCGATCGTGTTTCGCGAATGAATGATTTCGTCAATGCGAGTCTCTTGTTGGACGAGTGGCTCGATTGGATGCCGTCACTGTGCGGGCAGGTTGAGGGATTCGAAGAGCCGTTCTTTGTGCGATCCCGGATTCCACGATTGGCACTCGTCCCCCGCCTGGAACCGCCGCCCGACGAGGAGGATCGCAATCGGGTGGTCGCGTACGGCCTCTCCTTTTTCGCTGGGTGGCACGATCCGGTCCGAGACGCCGTTTCCACCTGGTCGCACCTGTTGATCGTCTCATCGGGGTCCGCGGGTGCTGTGCGGTCGTCCCTGATCCGCGAGGTCGATCCCTCGACAGGGGAAAGCACGCTCTGGATGAGCGTCCCGAATTCCGTGGTGGATCCCTCGGAACACGAGGCCGTACTGGGGTGGTTTGCGGTGTTTGCTGATCACGTCCGAATCCTCCGCCTCCCGACACTGTTCAATCCGGACAGCGGCGTGTTTCACGACAACCGTTGTTGGCACGGTGCCCCTCGCTTCGAGTCGCGTTTTGAAAGCTGGTCATGGAACCGAAACGATGCGGCGCGACTGGCAGCCATCATGGAATGTGAACGTCGCATTCTTTTCCAGGCGTGGAAGCACAAAGCGACAGCGGAATCACTCCCGGAGTACCGCGAACTGTGGTACCGGGACCGAAGGTTGAGTCAGGCTGTCGTGGAGACGATTGGAAAACTCTCGGAGATGGATCGCGAAATTTTGAGCCGCCTGTTAAGCGCGCAGCCTCAAACGACGGATCAACTGAGCCATTCCATTGATGGACCAAACTCGACCCCATCCGGCAGCCTCACCAGATCATTGAAGGGGCTGAAAGCCTTGGAGTGCATCCAATCTGGCGGACGCGGGAGACCCTCTGCTGGCTACTGCCTGAAGGATTTGGGCATGCAGGTCGCCGACGCACTCCGGCAAATGGCACCCCCGTCGAGCGTCCAAAATCCGTCCTGAGATTTGGCATTTATTCAGCGTGCGGTCGGACGTTCACACCAGAGGTGACTCTCCGGTGCGATCAACGCGAACGTGAGTTCAGCAGCAGATGGTGAAAGCGCACATCGACCCACACAAGTCGGCCGTGCAGAAGGCTTGTTGATCTGCGTCCGTCAACTATCCGTACCACCAGCGGACGCACCGTTCGATCGGGCGTTTTCGAATGCCGACAGTCGACGATCCATCCTGGGACCAAATCTGACTTACGGCCAACTCTACCGCACCGTCTCCTCCTTTCCGGTCGGTGCCGACACGAATTGAATCCGGAATCGCAGACCTCCCAGACGCACGGCGACCCGCCGCCACAGATCCTCGTTCGTGATCGGCAGGCCGTCGGATCGATACCATCGCCGATGGTGTGATGCCAACAGCAGCCGCGCCACCCCGTCCTCCAGATAATGTGAATCCGTGACAATCTCGACGGGCCGCAATGCGAGCCGTCGATCGTGAGCCAACTGCTCCAGACCCCGGATGAGGGCCTGAAGAGCCAACCGGTTTGCTGTGGCGTTGGTCATAACCCGCGACTCAATCTGATGTCGCCGCTGATCCCCTTCAGATATTTGAACTGCCCACCCGCCGATCCCGCTCGGCAGGCAGACACTGTTGACGATCATGACCGAAGAGGCATCGGTCTCGTCACCGGAAAACATGTGCAGTGGACGACCCGTGTCGTCTCGACTGCCTCGGCTGGTAGTCGCCGATTCGTGGTGGCCTCTGGCGGAGCCGTGGCCAGCAGCAGTAGTCACCATCCCAGATGCCCTGTCGGCCAACCGTAGGTGTCTCTGCAGAGTCATGTAGCGCATGTGGGATCGCTGCCAGGCCCGCAGCAACTCGTCGTTGCTCGGTGTCTCGCCCATCCCGAGTTCACGGGCTGTCGCCATTATTTGACGGAATACGCGTTGGTGGTCTTCGTTATGGTAGGACGGACCGAGTTGATCGATGACGCCCATGATGACCTCGTGGGTCACCAGGGCCCCATCTGCCTCGGCCAGTGCTGCCGCAAGGTGGTGATGCAGCTTCTTGGGAAACTTCTCGCTGACTTGGACTGTGGCTTCGCCACCCACCAGCCCCAGGCTGTACCCGAGCCATTCGGCCCGGTGTCCTGTACGCAGGTCGGTGGTGTCAGTTTCGTGGGTTCCCTTCGTCTGCATTCCCGTAGGTTGGAGCAGTTCTGTGAGCGTTTCGTAGGCTTGTCGGGCCTCTTCCACGTTCCGGCACAGCAGCAGGATGTCATCGGCGTAGCGGATAACGGGGATGTTCGGATGGCGTCTCTTCCATTTCCGGTCGAGCACGCCGTCCAGGTAGATGTTCAGCAGCAGGGGCGAGAGCGCCCCTCCCTGCGGGACGCCCCGTTTCCTACTGTTGCCGCCGATGATCCTACCGATGAGCCGTGTAAGCCACTCTTGCCCGAGCATTGACTGCACCCGTTCGAGGAGTGGGGTGTGCGGAACCATCGTGAAGGCGTCCCGTAGGTCCGCGGAGACGAGCACGTACCGACCGGACTGGTGCATTAGTACTACAGCGCACCTTCGCATTCTTGTCCCCTCTC
>JAYTIB010000414.1:0-12307 GCA_043732205.1 Schlesneria sp.
AGCGTCCCCTAAAGGGGGGACGCTTGTCCGCCTATGTGCCAACCCCATATCGGACAACTCGGACTCGGACACGGAAAACAACGTTTTGTCCGAGTGTCCGAGTGATCTTGTGACGAGCCGAAAGCCGTCAAATTCTCGTCGGCTTTTTTGGACCGTACACGCCTCAACTAGGCCCTCTCGGATCAATGCGGAGTTGATCGGCCCGAACACTGCCCCGCTCATTCCGGCCGCGTCGCGAAGACTGTTGATCGTCTCGCCGGCGAGGAACGTCGCGTAGGCGTCCAACACCTTCTGGCGGGCCTCTTGGTCGCGCTGCTGCCGCGCGTCTTCCGATGACTCGCCCGACTCCGTGGCCGATCCCTTCGCCTTGCGTGGCCGCTCTTGCCGCAGGTCTTTGGGATCCAAATCGTCGGCGGGAGTCCAGACGGGAAAGTTCCACCGCATGCAAAACGGTGTCATCGGTGCGAATGATCGGACGGCCGCTTCCACGACAACCGCGCCGTCCTCTTCATGCTGACGCATCACAAGGTGACAGTCTGCCGCCCGGCTTTGTGATCCTGCCCCGCTGCCGGTATCGGTGATGGACTTCCCGCCTTGAACGCCCTTCGAGGTGTGATGAATGCAACAAAACGCCGAGCCGAGTTTTCCGGCCACAGCGTCCAGCGTGTTGTAGAGTCTGGCCACGTCAGCGTTGGAGTTCTCGTCGTTTCCGGCCGGAGTGAACCGATACATCGCGTCCAGGATGAACAAGTCGAACTCGCCCGGCCCGATGTCGAGCAAATGCGCCGCCAACCTGTTCAGGTCCATCAGTTCCCCGCGCAGGTTCACGATCTCCAGTCGGGCCGAATACTCTTCGGGTTGAATCCCCATCGCATCCGCAATCTCTGGCAGGCGGTGTGCGGATGTCTCCTCATGCAATTCGTTGTCGACGATCATCACCTTGCCGCGCGTCGTCGTCCAGAATTTGCCGAGCCACTTCCGACCGCTCACAATCGACAACCCGAGCCCCATCGACAACCACGATTTCCCGGTCTTGGGCGGTGCGATGACGTTCATCGTCTCGCCACGCCGGATCAGCCCTTCAATGATTGACGGCCGGAGATTCGGGAACGCCCGAATCAGTTCGCCAGCCGTCCGCCGGGTGAACGCTGGCGGTGTGCCGTTCGTGCCGTGCGGTCGATCCTGTTGCAGGTGAGCGCCCCAGTCGACGGTATCGCCAGCGGTCCGGGCCGATTGGATCTTGTGCCTCAACTCGGCATCGCTCCAGGGTGGTTCGCAACTGCGGTTCCATTCGGACAACAGATCAAACGAGTCTTGATCACTCAACTCGAAACCACGGACGAGATGCTGTGCCGCAAGAAAAGTCTGCGGATGCCCTCCTTGGCCGTTGATGGCCGGCGGGATCGCTGCCAGGTATCTGCGGGCGCGGTCGATGATGTCGAGAGGGCCGGAATGCGTTGACGGATGCCGTGTGCCGTTGACCTTGCTGCTGGTCTTGCTCGTCACCTTCGCCTCGGCAATCGCCACAACCCGCGCTTTGATGCGCTCAATCACGCTGCTGGGAATCTCGGCCGGTTCGCATTCGTCCGGTGCGATGATCCAAACACGATTCGCGGATGGCGGGAAAACCGTCTGTGCCCCCTTGCCGTTCCCCCCCGTGCGAAACTCCAGTTTGCCGAGCTTGAAGACGGACACGTCCTGCCGGGGAATCTGGTCATGCCAACGGAAGAGCCGATGCTTCCCGCGAGTTGATCCGAAAGTCGGCGTCCTCGGAATGTTCCCGTCGAACAATTCGAGCAGCGTCTCTTCCGCCTGGGGATCGTCGCACTCGATGTCGATGATGCCGCTGTCTCGTCCAAACGGAACGCCAACGCCGTCGTGTTCGGGATAAGTCGCGAACAGACTCCGAATCGCGTCTGGATCAGTTGACGCCTTCTCGGGCCACTCCTTGATGCGCGGGGATTTCTTCATCGTTGGAATCACGCGCCAACCGCGTGCCGCGTAGGCAAGAGCAGCGTCGAGATACTTCGAACCGTCGATGATGTCGATCATTGTGCCACCGCCGATCCGTCGAGCAGCAATGCCAGCCGGCACGCCGCATTGACGAGCCCCTGCATTTCGTCCGGGTTGCGTTCCGTGGCCAGTTGCCACGCCGCGTCGACTTCCTCAACGGCGGACGCCAACAGGTTGATGCGATCAGCCGCGGCGTGAATCGCGTCGTGTGCCAGCTGCCGGAGCCCGTTGATTTCGGCGAGTGAGAGACGATTGTCAGATTCGGGCGTCTTGCCCGGTGAATCGGTTGTCCGTAACATTTGGTCGTGATCTCCAAGACGGCCCGCGTTGCTTTGGTCGGTAGCGCGGGTTCCGTCGTTCTTTGGGTGACGGAATGCGGGTCAGAGCCCGGCCTCTTGGAGCAGCCGATCAGCGGTTTCCGCCATCCGACGACGCTGACTCGGCGTGATCGTCGGGGCGGGGGACTGGTCCGCGTTCTGCGCGGCGAAGAAATCGCGCATCGCCTCAACCGAAGTCAGGCGACGGCCCCCAAGCCAGATCGTGGCGGGTCTTACTCGCTCATCGGCACTGCGGGTGCGAACACCGCGCTGCAACCAGCGGGCGAACGTGGCGGGTGAAACCCCATCGGGTTTCACGTCCCGAGCCGCTCTGCTGAGCGTGATGATTTCCTCGACGTCCGGGTCGATGGGACGCATTGCCCGAAACATGGTGACCATGAAAAAACCTCCCTTGAGAACCATTGCGGTGACTCAATGTCATTCGCGATGGAAGGGAGGCTAAATCACGTCGCCGGTGCAGCGTCGATAGGGTTGCACTACTTTCTTCGAGATTGCTTCGGGCAGTGTGTTTTGACCGTCCGCACCGAACAGCCCACGGCAACGGCTACTCGCCCTTGCAAGTCGGTGTGTGAGACCTTGCTGCCAACAGTTTGTTTCTTCAGGGTCCGCATTGCGGCCTGACATTCTTTTCGCAGATCGCGGGATACTTTCTGTCGCGTCTGCCGCGCTTTCGCGAGCATCTCAACTTGCCGCTGATGTTTCTTCACCATCGGAGCTTTCGGCCGAACGTGCCACCGCTGGATTGCTGCACCCAAGTAGTAGGCTTGCCAGAGATTCGTGAAGTCGAACTTCAACCATCCTTCGCGCGTCGCCGCCTGCCCCAGTGTGTGGCAATTCTCCCATGCGACAATCAGATCGCGAGCGGATTCTGGGGCATCCTTGCGGAGATGGTGATCGCCCGGCATCGGCAATTCTTCCGCCCCGTCGACCAGAGACGGAAGCAATTCGCGGGCGACTTCCACCGCGATACCTCCGATCCATTCGAGTGCTGTGAATGGATTCTCGAAGTGGTCCCGAAGATCCTTTCTCAACTCTGCCAGCGTCTGCGTGGATTCAGTACGGGTGAAGAGTCCATCGTCGACGACTTGATTCTTCGCCATGCTGTTCGACTCCTGATGGTCGATGCCTGAATTGAAGAAACGCGGGGAAGGTGGTCAGGATGTCCACCGTGTCGAGTGCCCTCTATCCCCGCGTTGATTCGATGCTACCGCCGCCGTCGCGGAACTCAACCCACCGATCAGCCGCACGCCTTGGCCGCTTCACTGGCGAGCTTGTCCATCTTGGATGAATACCGAGCCGTCATCGACGGCTGCGCGTGACCCAGCGTGGCCTGAGCCGATTCGATGCCGATGGCGTCCCGCAGTTCGGTCGCTTTGCAATGTCGCAGGGCATAGGGGACGAACGGCGGGACTCCAGCCGCCAGACAAGCCGCCTTGACCACGCCGGAGAAGTGACTCCGCCCGATGCTGAACATCCGCCCCGTGGATGGCAACCGCCGAATGACCAATTGACTCTTCGGGCCGAAGAACAGCTTGCGGGTCAAACCCTTGTTGGCGTTCTTGTGTTTCTCCAAGTCGGCAATCCAGATCTCGCCGCTGACGTCGATGTCCGCCATCGTCAGACCCAGCAGTTCGGACGGCCTTGCCCCCGTCGCCCGCAACAGGTCGAACAGGTCGCGGTGATGCTGTGCGAGGTACGGACGGACGGCTTCGATGCTGTCATCGGAGACGGCTTCACGTCGCTTGTGATCCGGCGCGGCAGTGTGCCCCGCCTTCAGCGGCGGGACGGCGGTGAGCGCCTGCCATGTCACCACGGGGACCAGTCCATTGCCAACGGCCCATTTCCAAATGTGGCGGACGCGGTTCGCGGATTTGTTGCAGAACCCGCGGGACCAGCCGGCCTCGACGTACTTCGCCTGAACCGCCTTCAGGTGCAATGGCCCGAAGTCGCGGGCGGGGAGCATGGCGAACAATTCACGGACCGGCCGCATCGCCGAGTTGAAACAATCGACTTCGGCCGTGGGCTTGCCGTCGACGACGTAGTAGGCTTCCGCATGCGTCTTGAACGCCAACAGCAGTTCAGCCACGGACGGGCCGGAATCGGCCCCGGATTCATTTCGTGGAATTGTTCCACGATTGCCCAGGGGATCGACCGACAGCCCGGCCGCGGATCGGCTGACGAGTTCAGCGTACCGCAGCCGGCTTTCGTCCGAACCGAAGGGACCGAGCAGATGCTCTTTCCCGTTGATTCTGACGCGGGCTTGGCCACTGCGGGAATGCAACAAATAGCTTGGAAGGACGTTCTTTTTGCGTGCCATGTGCGGTTCCTCTTTCATTTCGTGGAAAAGTTCCACGATTGAATCAGGCTTTTCACCGCACTGCCGAACGTCGACAGGTAACGTAACTCGTTTCAGCGTAACCAATTGCCCAGGACAGGAATCGAACCTGCACGAGTGTTACCTCACTAGGCCCTCAACCTAGCGCGTCTGCCAGTTCCGCCACCTGGGCTGGTGCGGGGGAGAGAATACGTTTTCGGCGGGTGGACGACAAGGTCGCAGCGTGCGAATCTTCGCGTGGGATGGTTATGCCGACTGATCAGTTCGGACCAGGCATGAAATGCCAGAGGGCCGGTCGGTCTTGTGGGGCAATACCGACCACCCGAGGGCTGATGAGCGTGGTTTCGACTTTCACAGAAAACGACCTGTCGACTCGAAGTGTCGGATACGCGTCACGAGCCCGTCACGGCATTCTGAGCGGGACGCAAACTTCATTTTCAGTTCGCGCCGCTGCGGCCCGCAGGCTCAGGTTTGTCGGCCGCCCAGTTTGATCAGATCGATCAGTTCGTGCGTCGAGAGTTTGGCGGCCTAGTCGGTTCCGTCGAGCACACCGGCGACCAGGTTCCGTTTGTCGCCGTGCAGTTTCAGGATCTGTTCTTCGATCGTGTCCTTGGCGACGAGGCGGTAGACCGTGACGGGGCGCGTCTGGCCGATGCGGTGAGCCCGGTCGGTGGCTTGGTCTTCGACGGCCGGGTTCCACCACGGATCGAGATGAATCACGTAGTCGGCACCGGTCAGGTTGAGGCCCGTGCCGCCAGCTTTGAGCGAGATGAGGAAGAACTCCCCGTCGCCGTGCTGGAAGGCATCGACACGCACCTGCCGTTGTTTGGGTGTCGTCTGGCCATCCAAGTATTGGTACGCGATCTTTCGTTCGTCGAGTGCTTCGCGGATGAGAGCCAGATGTGATGTGAACTGGCTGAAGACCAAGGCGCGATGTTTCCCCTCGCGCAGTTCATCGACGGTTTCCAAGAACAGGTCGAGCTTCGCCGAGGACTTGTCCCAGGTCTGATCGACCAGTCGCGGATGACAGGCGAATTGACGCAGCTTGGTCAGCGCGGCGAGAACCTGGAACCGCTGGTCCTTGCCGGTGTCGGTCTCCAGGCCGGTCAGGTGCGTGACGGCCCACAGGCGGGCGTCTTCGTAGCGACGGCGTTCGGGATCGGAGAGTTCCGCCGTGAGCTGCACTTCGGTGCGCGCGGGCAATTCCTTCAACACTTCGGATTTCGTGCGACGCAGGACGAATGGACGAAGGACGCGCGACAGCGGCTGCTTTCGTTCCGAAACTTTTCCCTTTTCGATCGGGTCGGCGAAGACTTCGCGGAAGCGTTCCCAACTGCCGAACAGGCCGGGTGAGACACCGCGAAAGACGCTCCACAAGTTGCCGAGATGGTTTTCGCACGGTGTCCCCGTGAGCGCCAGACGCCAGTCCGCATCGAGGCCCCGCACGACCTGGGCCGTCTTCGTCTGGCTGTTCTTGATGTACTGGGCCTCGTCCAGCACCAGCGTCCCCCACTTCACCGCCGACAACTCTTCGGCATGTTGCTGCATGAGGTAGTAACTGGTGATGAGCATGTCGCCGGGACCGAGCGTCTTGAGGAACTCAACGCGGTCCGTTTCACGATACAGGATCGGTCGCAATGTCGGAGCGAAGCGTTCGGTCTCGCGTTGCCAGTTGAATCCGACCGACACCGGTGCCACGACAAGCGTCGGCCCCGAGTCGCGTCGATCGAGCAGCACGGCCAGCGCCTGCACCGTCCAAGCACGATGCGCAAGCGAGGGTGCCTGAAAACTCACTCGCTTGCGCCGCGTGCTTATAATCCTTTTCCTGCCGCTCGCCTTAAAGCAACTTGACGACTTCGTTCGGCCGAGAAGATCGGAATCTGCGTTGATGCCCAACTCTTTGCGATTGCTCGAAACTGTTCCACGGGAGTAAGCCATGCGACTGAGCCGGTTGATTGCCGCGTTGTTTTTTGTTTGTCAGATCGCGTGCCTCGCAGACGGCGCGAACGCCCAGGACAAAGGGAAGGACAAGGAGGGTCTGGCCACGTTTCACATCGGCAACAGTCTCACCAACACGACCGGCAAATTCGCCGATTTTGCACGCACCGCCGGCATCGTCCACAAGTACCAAAGCTTCACCGCCGGCGGACACCTGACGTGGCAACTGTGGGACAACCAACTGCCGAAGCGACAAAAGGAATGGGACGACAAACTCGCCGGCTACCAGCGCATCGACCACTTCACGGTCCAGCCGCGCGACTTCACCAACAACAACGTCGACCACGAAGCCGATTACGCCATTCGTTTCTTTGATCTCGTCCGCAAGCACTCCCCCGAGATGCAGCCGTGGTTCTACGCCGAATGGGTCGAGAAGAACCGCGGCCGGCCGACCGATCAGGGAAAGATGGCGACCCGGCAGATGAAGCAGACCCATCCCGCGCAATCGTGGGAAGAGTCGATGGCGGCCATGTTGCTCTACAACGAAGACCTGCAGGCCAAGGTTTTGGAAACGTACAAGGAGGGCAAGCGACCGCGCGTCCTGCCGAGTTGCCTCGCGATGGGTTGGATCAAGAACCTGATCGACGAGGGCAAGCTGCCCGGCGCGGAGAAAGATTCGTTCTACCCGCTGCTCTTTTCGGACACCGTGCATCCGAACGTCAAAGGGGGCTATCTCGTGGACCTCACCTGGTACGCCGCCTTCTACCGCGAATCGCCGGAGGGGAAGATCCTGCCAACCGGCACCGGCCTGACGGATGAGCAAGCCTCTGTCATGCAGAAGCTGGCGTGGGATGTGGTGCAGAACTATCCCGATTGCGGCCTGTATGAAGAGGGGACGATGCCGGTTGCCGCGCCGTTGGTCACGGTGACCGCAACGGCGGTCGGCAAGTCGCATACGGTGCGGCTCGCCTCGCAGACGCCCGGCGCGTGGTTCCGCTACACGGTGGACGGCACCGAGCCAACGCGCACGCGTGGCTACGTTTACTGCGGTGTGATCAACGTTCCGGAGGGCGCGACGCTCAAGGCCATCGCGTACAAGAGCGGCATGGCGGACAGCACCGTCTTCGCGCATGTGGCGCTGGCAGAGAAGTCCTGACTCCGGTTCCACCAAGAACATGGATGGTCAGCCGACAGTCCCCCTTATACCTCACGCGGTCATGAATGAGAGGTTTTACATTTAGCCCCAACGCCATCGGCGTGGGCGCGAATGTGGGCACCGCGTTGATCGCGCCCATGCCGATGGCATTGGGGCTAAACGTCTCACTTGAGGCCGCGTGAGGTATCACCCGCCTTCCCTTCAACCTGCCTGCATTCAAGGAGCGGTGAATATGTCTCGGGCAATAAACGCAGTGCAAGACTGCGACTTGTTGCAGCTCTTCCACTTCCGTGTGTTCCGTGGTTCCTCGTGAATGATCCGGATGGGTGCATGGTCGCATCCTGGGTGGCATGCGGTTATGTCTTCAGAAACGCGTCCAGTTTCGTGCGTTCATCGTCTGTCAACGGTTTCCATTCAATGGCGACAGACGGAAGCATCCCTTTGAGCATTTCGACTTCGGCCGCCGGGATGTCGATGCGCGGCAAGTCGAGCTTCCGGAGCCGCGGCAACTCTTGCAGCCGTCGCAGAGCGGCGAGTGACAGCCGCGCCTCGTCGAGCGTGAGTGACTCCAGGTTCTTCAGTCGTATCAGGACTTCGATTGTCGAGTCATCAAGGCTGGCTGCGTTGGGGACGCCGTCGTAACGCCGCAGCCGTTGTCCCAGCCACAGCGATTTCAGTTCCGGCAGTTTCGTGAGGAACTCATTGCCGGCCGAGGTTTGATACGTGTGCCAGGTGCGGAAGTCCCGCAGTTGTTTGATCTCGGCGATGGCAGCCATCCCGATGTCGTCGATCGGTGTGCCGGCAATCGTCAGCCGTTCCAGCTTGGGCAGAGCCTTCAACGCCGCGAAGCCGGAGCCGTCAAAGCCCTTCATCCCGTACGACGGATGAAAGAACGACAGCGACCGCAGAGTGGGGGCTGTGCAGGATCAAGTTCCGAGAGATCTGAAAGTAACCCGCAGCGTGAGCGAGGGCGGACGCTTCGGGCGACGGTGATCTGAAATCGACGAGACCACGGCGCGTCCGCCCTCGCTCACGCTTCGGGTTACTTGAACTCCGACGCCAACTCTCGGAAATAGAACATGCACAGCCCCTTACGTTTCACAGCCACCGGTCATCCGCGTGAGCAGTTCCTCGTCCACCAGGTTGGAACAAAGCACTGTGCAAGGGTCATGGATCGGTCGCCGGGACCAAACGCCCGCCTGGAAATACCCGATCAAGGTATCGCTCGGATAGCGACCGGTAACGTCCATTCCCATTGGCTGACACTTTCCCGCGTGTTGTCGGCACTCCGGGCTCGCACCGGAATTGGTGTGCCCAGATCATGAGAGTTGTCACGAGCAACGGCAACAGCAGGTGGGCGAGGGCGCGGGGCCTGCGCCAATCTCTAAGTAGGGTGGGACCAGCTCGCTTCGAGCGACGGCCCACCATCAGTAATCATCGAGAATTGCCGGTGGGCCGGCGCAGCGAAGCTCCGCTGGTCCCACCCGACATCCTGTCCAGCTTCAAGGTGGCAATGGCCGTGGGCGGGGACCACAAACACGACGATCACCGCAGGTTGACCACCTTGTCGGCCAAGCCCTTGTCACCGAGGATGATGTTGAGCTTGCCGTTCGAGGCGATCTTTTCCAAGACCTCCAACTCGCGCAGCCGCATGAGGGTCGGGCTGTCCGCCAGCCGCTTGGCCGTGTTGGCCTGACTGCGGATGGCCGCCGTTTCCTCACGCAGTTGGAATTCTCCGTTGGCACGCTGTCTTTGGATGCAGCGGACGAAGTGTGGAGGGCACAGCACCGACTTGGTAACACTTCACCAAATCCCGCATCCTGATCTGCGGGAGAAACTTCAGAAGTCGCTTCTCGATGATCTTTTAGAGATTGCACCCGGTAGGGCTCGAACCTACAACCCTCGGTTCCGAAGACCGTCCTCACTTTCCCAACGCGTTCCTGATGCTCTCGAAACCCCCTGAAAACAGGGGGATTCTTTTTGACCACGCTGGGAGGAGGCGTTGCTCAAATGCAGATGTCGCACATTAGTTGTTGGATTAGTGTGTGGAGTAGTTTGTGGATTGGTGGTGTGACTTTTAATCGTGACAACTGGTGTGCTTGGCTGGTGCCTGCCCATAAGTGGACGAGCATTGTGGTCGATGCCAACTGAACCGCATTCCTGCCAGTTCCAATCCGATCCCCGCTCCATTGAACAAAGAGAACCTACACGGCTTTTGCCCATGATCCATCAAGAACACTCTGACCTACCAAAATACGAAACCTCCCCACGAGACCCTTTCGGAAGCGTGCCTGAAATCTTCCAATTCGTTCCCATGACACACCGTGAAAACTAGCATGGAAGCGAACATTCCATTCCGAACCGGTTGTCTGGAGACCTCGCGAAACCCGTCCCGCGAAGGTTCCGATAGGTTGCTTGGAACGTCCCCAGAAACCGTGGCGGGAACCTTTCCTTGGATGCTCCCCCGGCCAGCCCTTGACGACCTTTCGCGACCCTGTCGGAATCGCTTCCGAGCAGCCGAGGGGAACCCATCGGGACGCGATCCAAGCGGAATTGAAACCGTTCCAAGAACTTCTCCGAAAGCTCTTCCCGCGAGGTTGATGGAACGGGTTGCCAACGTTCCACGCTCTGGTAGGCTGGGGTCCGACAGTCCCCTCTTCCCCCATGTCGAGTTTCCTCACCGTCAAAGAAGCGGCCACGCTCACCGGCAAGTCCCCGAGTTCGATTCGGCGCGTGATTTATCCGATCATCCGGGATGACAACCACGCCGATCGGTTGCAGATCGCACCGACGTGGACGAGGTCACACAGTCGCGGATGAAGGGCGAGAACTTTGCATGGCAGATCAGCGAGGAACTGCTCCGGCGCGAGGTGCCCGTCGAGACGGCGAAGACGACGGACGATGAACGCGGCAATTCACAGCCCCGAACGGCGGGGGATACCGAGTTGCTCACGATGCTGCGTCGGGAACTCGACATCAAGAATCAGCAGATCACGCAGCAGTCGGAAATGCTCTCAAAACAGATGGAGTTGATTAGCGGTCTCAGCGAACGACTCCGGGAGGGAAACATTCTCATCGGGTCGCTTCAAAAACAGCTCACACTCACGGACGGAAACAGCCGCCCCGAACCGCACGTTGTCGAGGCGAAGTCGTCAGTCCCGCCCGCCACGGAGAAGGGGAGTGTCGCGGCGAAGAAAAATGCCAAGCCGAAAAAAGGATTCTTCTCCCGGCTCTTCCGTTGAGCAGCACCACAGCCATTGTCGGTGGCGATGCGGAAGTGACATCGGAGACGAACCGCTATCGCCTGCCCGGAATCGAGCGGGAGGGGATTGCTCAACTTTCGCTGCTTGAAACGGCACTCTGGCCGCTGTCGGGGAAGCTCACCTCATCGGCGTTCGAGACCTCGTACTCGTACATGACGGCGACCGGTTCGATGCGGGCCGAGGTCAAAGTTCGTTCGGCACTCGGACTGCAAAACATCGACGAGTTCGTGCTGTGGGGTTTGCTCGGGGCGACGCTGAGCCGGCCGGACGCGGGAGCGATGCTGCTCGCCCCACCGTATTGGATGCTCCGACACCTGGGCCTCGACACCGGCGGTTCGCAGTATGCGATGCTCCGCGAGTCGCTCGTGCGGCTCACGGCCGCGAGCTACCAGAACACCGGCTTCTACAACCCCGAAACGCGGGAGCGGGAGTTCGCCGCGTTTCAATTTCTCAGCATCCTGCTGCCGACCGTGGGGGGAGCGGGCAACATCGTGGACAACGACGGCGGCGGAGAAGCGGGAACTCAAGGTGTTGCAGCGGGAGGTCGGACAGTTTGCGGATCACATCGCCGGTCCCCGGAACGAAGTGCTGGAGTTGCTGCTGCTCGGACTGGAACACAAGGCCGCTCGGCAGAAATCCACCGGATGAACGGCTGGAACGCGCTCCCTTGTTCGATTCACCACGTTTTGAAGATGGGAAAAACCAATTCCCTCACATCAGGAATAGTGGTAAACTGTCGTCATGAGCAAGCTTTCCTCTTCCGCTGTCCTCGACGAGTTGTTCGATCCTGTCAGCCAGTGCCTGACGCCGGATGTGGCCCGTCGCATCGCGTCGTTGCGGGCCTCGCCGCAGCTCCAGCAGAAAATGGACGACCTCGCCGATAAGTCCACCGAGGGGACGCTGACGGCCGCCGAGCGGACGGAGTATGAAACGCGCGTCCGGGCGATCAACTTCATTGGTGTGTTGCAGGCCAAGGCCCGCGCCGTGATCGCCGCCGACGCTTCGAGTTGATCGTCTGGTGATCGACTCCACTCTTCGCCGTCTCGTCCGCCACCGCGCGGGGAACCGTTGCGAGTACTGCGGCTGCCATCAGGACGAGTTGCCGCTCGTCACGTTCCACGTCGAACACATCGTTCCGAAACAGCATCGCGGCATGGACGACGAGTCGAATCTTTGTCTCGCGTGCCATTGGTGCAATTTTCACAAGGGACCGAACCTGGCCACGCACGTCGATGGTCAACTCATCCCGTTGTTTCATCCCCGC
>JAYTIB010000415.1:0-4803 GCA_043732205.1 Schlesneria sp.
GAAATGGCCATCAGGAAGCATGGCTCCGGGCGCGGTGGCACCCACCATACCCGTCGGAAGGCTCGGCCCCATCACCCACGACCCCGTACCAGTACTCGACGTGGTCGGGGTGTAGATTGCCGTCTTCCCGTTACCACCAATCTGGATGACCTTGCCGTTGGGGAGCACGCTCCCAGGACCGATTGAAGGCACGGTGAACTTGGTTGCAGGTGGTTTCGGCTGTTTCGGAATCGTAGTCAGCGCGAGCGGAATCGTGCCAGAATCCGTCCAATTATCCGTGTAAAGACTAAATCGTTGTGCAGTCGGCAGTGTCGGCAGTGCCGGCGGTATCGCGTAGCTGCCGTTAATGCTGGCGGAGATGTCGTAGGACAACACTCCACGATAGTTCGGCAGCAACAACCACGTCTCTTTGGTATTGTCGTCTTTCCGCAGTTTTGGGTCGCCGTTGAAGCCAAAGCCACCACCACCACCTCCACCGAAGGTAGACCAGTAATCTCCGTATTGATAGCCGTTGTAAACCTGCGGAGGATAGTAGTAAAACGTGTCGTTTGATGTGGCGCTTCCGGCGATGACGTAACCGTTTTCGTTCATCACCGCAGGCCCGGCACCAAACGCGGTTCCCGGGTACTTTGCGATGGCCTTCCACTTGTTGGTGACCGGATTATAGATTTCCCCGGTGTTCGAATTGTTCGGGGAGAATGAGCTGTAGACGTTGCTCCCAGTGAATTCACCCCCCAGGACCAGCACGGTGCCGTCTGTCAGAACGAGCGAGGCAAAGTTGCGGCGTGGAGTACCCATTTTGCCGAGAGTAGTCCACGTGCCATTCACGTAACTGCCCGTCGAGTCGGGCGTCAACTTCGTCCATGTTTGGTAGTCGTTGCCCGAATGCACCATCACGCTGCCATCAGTCAGCAACAACATGGTGCCGGTGTAGTACTGGGGATTCTGATTGACCACCTGCGTCCAAGTTCCGGCCGAAGCCGTCCCGATCAGCAGGAGCCAAGACATCAGCAATCCGCAGAGTCCCATCCAAGAGACGGTGACGCCACGTCCTTGTCGCTCCAGTATCAATGCGGCAACCCGTTGAAACAATGAGGGGAAAAAAGAAAACAGCATCGGTGTTATCCTGAAATCTGGGACTGGGCGAGAATTGAGTGCAGATTGTTGAACACTCTCACTCAATGAACGCGACATTGCAAGCAGCAAGTCGCCCTGTGGGCACGAAATCGACTTCGGCCACCCGACTTGGAGAATCCCTTCGAAGGAATGTCGTCGAGTGGCCATTCCATTCTGCATCCGGATTCTCGAGAAGCGTGTCGACAGGTTAGTCAAAATGTCACCGTTCGGAGTGCGCAAGCAGTAGGTGTTTTGCCGACGCCGAAGGTGAGGTGGAGTCTGCGGCGAACCGCGGCAGTTGCTGCTCAAACCCACTCTCGGATCAGATTCCCCTCGATCAACCGCACCGGGCGACCGTCGGGTGCCTGCACGTGCAGATCGAGCGGCAGGCCCAGCTTGTGGTAGATCGTGGCGACGATGTCTTCGCTCAGGTACTGGTTCCGGATCGGCTGGCCACCCTCATCGTCGGTCGCCCCGATCACACTGCCGCCGGGAACACCCGCCCCTGCCATCACTGCGAATCCGGCCGAGGCCCAGTGGTCGCGACCGCTGGCCGAATTGATCTTCGGCGTCCGGCCAAAGTCGGTCAGCCAGACGACGAGCGTCTTTTCCAACAGGCCGCGCTGCTCCAGATCGATCAGCAACTGCGGCAACGCGCGGTCGATCCTGGGGATCAGGTTGTCCTTGAGACCCTTGAAGTTGTTCTGGTGAGTGTCCCAGCCGCCGTCGGTCACCGTGACGAAGCGGACTCCCGCTTCGATCATCCGGCGGGCGAGCAGACACTTTTGACCGAAGGCATTCCGGCCATATTGGTCGCGAAGTTTCGGGTCTTCCTTGTCGACCTCAAAGGCCCGGCGCGTTTCGTGCGCGGTGATCATGTTCAGCGCGGTCTTGTAGTTCTCGTCGAGCGCCGCGAACTCCGTCGGCTGAATGCTGGTGGAACGCTGGAACGCATCGACCATGTCCAGCACCTTGCGCCGCCGGTCGACCCGTTCGTTCGAAATGCCGCTCGGGGGAGTGATGTCACGGACCACGAAGTTGACGGCGTTGGGATCGGCCAGGATTTCAAACGGGCCGTGCTCCAGACCCAGGATGCCCGAGGTGCCGCCGCCAAACCGATGGTCCAACGCGTTGCCCAGTTGCACAAACGGCGGCATCGCCGACTTGAAACCCAGTTCGTGACTGACCACCGATCCGATGGTCGGATACGGAACCGCCGGGTTGAACTTGCGGCCCGACATCACGTGCTGATCGGCGGTCCCGTGGCTGCCGTTCATCGGGTTCCAACTGCGCAAGAGCCCGAAGCGCCCCAGTTCCTGCGCCATCCGCGGCAGGATCTCGGTGAACTGAACGCCGGGGACCGCGGTGTCGATGACACCGAACTCACCCTTCACGCTGATGGGGGCCTGCGGCTTGGGATCGAAGGTATCGTGGTGGCTGGTTCCCCCCTGGGTCCAGATCAGGATGCAGTTCGTATCGGAGTTGATCTGCGGTCCGTGCTTGCCGGCCGAATTCTTCGCCAGCGCCTGTCGCGCCAGCACCGTCGGCAGACTGACCCCCAATCCTGCCAGCGATCCAACCTGCAAAAAGCTTCGTCGCGAAACACCCTCGCACGTGCGGGCTGTTCCGGGAAAGAGGTTCAACATGGCGTGATTCCTCAAAGGCGGGATGGAGAAGGCGGGATGGAGAAGGCGGGTGAACTTGCGGTGAGGTCGTCGGAGGGTGGGCAGGATTATAGGGCCGCGCGAACCCACCAATCAAGCGAGACTTGTGTGATCGGCGGTTTTGGGAAGGAAGCTGTGTCAATGACGGCCGACCAATACGACCCACAGGATCTGTCAGCCCTCTCGACGGCGACTGGTTCAGCAGTTTGTGCCGAGGATCTGTGGCCGCCTCATGAGATGCCCGGTCCGAATCACCCGGTAAGGCGATCGGCAGGAATGGGCATACAAGCACGCAGCGCAAGCGAGTGAGTGAGCGAGTGCGTGAGTTTACGGGCACACTCGCTTGCGCATCGTGCTTGTAGGCGGGTAAACTTTTATCTGCCGCTCGCCATACGGAATTGCATCGGCCCGACCGATCAGACATCATCTCTGCCACAACCCAACGCCGCTGATGATCCCACCAGCCCGTCCCGCCGCCTTGCTCACACCGGAGACCCCGCCATGCTGCTCCGACCCGCCATCGCACTCTCCGCCTTGCTCGCGATCGTTGGTGCCGGGCTGCGCGCTCAAGCCGACGAGCTATTCCAGATTTCACCGGCGGACATCTCGCTCAAAGGGAACTTCGCCCAGTCGCAGTTGCTGGTCACGGGGCCGGGCATCGCGACGGCGGCGGAAGATTTGACGTCCCGCGCCGAATACGCCTCGTTGAACGAAGCGATCGTGACGGTCACTCCCGCCGGACGCCTGATCCCGCGCGGTGACGGGACTGCCGAGATCTCGATCACGGTTGGCGGTGCGGCGCGAAAGATTCGCGTGACGGTTTCCGGGGTCGTCGTCGAACCGGCGATCAGTTTTCTCGATCAAGTCCGGCCGGCGATCAACAAGGCGGGCTGCAGCATGGCGGCCTGTCACGCGGCCCAGTTCGGCAAGGGAGGTTTCAAGCTGTCGGTGTTCGGATTCGACCCGGCGGCTGATCACTTCGCGATGACCAAGGAGAGCCTTGGCCGGCGACTG
Organism: Schlesneria sp.; assembly: GCA_043732205.1. Taxonomy (GTDB): domain Bacteria; phylum Planctomycetota; class Planctomycetia; order Planctomycetales; family Planctomycetaceae; genus Schlesneria. Next base: position 3,795 of record JAYTIB010000415.1, read on the forward strand.
AATCCGCTGAATCCCGAAGACAGTCTGCTGCTCCGCAAGCCGACGATGGGAGTCCCCCATCTCGGCGGCCGGCGGCTGGACCCCAAGTCGCGCGACCATGACTTGCTGGTGACCTGGATCAAAGCGGGGGCACCGGGACCAGCCACCGAACGGCCGATCCGCAAGCTGGTGGTGACTCCCGCGCAGCGCGTCGGCGAGCCCGGCCTGAAACAGCAACTGCGCGTGGAAGCGGTCTATGCCGACGGCGAAGTTCGCGACGTTACCGCGTGGGCCAAGTACGATTCGATGGACGAAGGGATCGTCACCGTCACCCGCGAAGGATTCTGCTCGGTCATCGGTCGAGGACAGGCACCGGTCATGGTCCGCTTCGAAGGGGATGCCGAGATCGCGATGTTCGTCGTCCCCTACGGACCACCCGCGCGGCTGGAAGGTTGGACGAACAACAACTTCATTGATGAATTGGCCGCGGCGAAGTTTCGCGAACTGGGGATCGAACCCTCGCCACTCTGCGACGACGCCACGTTCCTGCGCCGCATCTTCCTCGATGCGACCGGCACGTTGCCAACACGCGAAGAGATCGACGAGTTCCTGACATCAAACGAACCGAACAAGCGCACGGTCTGGATCGACCGGTTGCTGGGGTTGGCCGAGTCACCGAAGAAGGGCCTGTATAACGAACGCTATGCCGCCTACTGGACGCTGAAATGGTCCGACCTGATCCGCAACAACAGCCGCGACCTGCAGGACACCGGCATGTGGGCGCTGCACAACTGGATCAAGGGAGCCTTCCGTCAGAACCTGTCGTTCGACAAGTTCGTGTCGCAGCTCGTCCAGGGGAAGGGATCGAGCTTTTCGAACGGACCGGCCAACTACTTCATCGTGAACAACAATCCGAATGAACTGGCCGAGTCCACATCGCAGTTGTTCGTCGGCACGCGACTCACCTGTGCCCAGTGCCATCATCATCCGTTCGAGAAATACAGCCAGGACGACTACTACAGCTTCGCCG
>JAYTIB010000416.1:0-1750 GCA_043732205.1 Schlesneria sp.
TGGGGAGCCATCGCGACGGTCACTTCACCGTGAATCGCACGGCGGCCGACTGGCCCGAGGCGGCGACGGCGCGCAGTTCGTGCGAGCCGCGCGGCACGACGAGTCGCGACGATTCATTCGCTGAGAGTACCCGGCCGTTGTGAAACCACGTGATCGGTTCGCGGCTCGTGACACTCGGATGGATCACGGTCGTTCCATTCCAAGCCAGGAACGCCGTGTCATCGCGCGGTGACAGGATCGCCAGATGGTCGCCCGCTTCCAGTGGTCGCGGCAGCGGTCGCTCCAACGGCCACGGCTCGTAAGCGGGAGACGTGGTCACAACGCGGAACGATGTTGAACCGAACAGGCTGCTCAACAGCGGTTCCGCCGCGTCGCGCCCGACGAATTCGCGGTGTCCGGCTCCGTGGAAGAATCCAACCCAGACACCGATCGCAAAGCGGCCGTTGTGTCCGATGGCCCACGCATCGCGGCGACCGGAACTGGTTCCGGTCTTCCAGGCAAACCAAGGCCGATGGCCTTCAGGCAGAGATTCCCAGCCCCGCGGACAGCGCTGCTCGGACGACAAGATCGCCGAAATCGCCCGGCACACATTGGCATCCAGGACTCGTGCTGAATCGTCGCTCGAACCCAGACTCGCCGGTGCATCGCAGAACAATCGGGTCTCACGATGCACACCGTCGCGCGCGAGTGTCGCGTAGGCGTTGGTGAGCTCCAGCAGCGTGGCTTCCAGACCACCCGTCGCCACGGCCAGTCCGCCGCGCGCCTCCGCGTCGGGCGGCAGTTTCAACCCGACCGATTCGAGGACACCGAGACACCGTGGCAGACCGAGTCCCTCGGTGATGGTGATCGCGGGCACGTTCAGCGATTGCCGCAGCGCTTCGGCGGCGGTGATTGAACCGCGATGAGTGCGGTCGAAGTTGGCGGGAGTCCAGCCGGCCCGTTCGATTGGAATGTCATCAACCTGCGATTCCGGTGAAAGCCGCAGTGCCTCGAAGGCCGCGGCGTACAGGAACGGTTTCAGCGTCGATCCGGGACTGCGCCGCGCGGTCGCGCCGTTGACCTGGCCATCCATTGGATCGCGTTCATTGACCGAACCGACCAGCGCGACGATCTCACCGGTCGCGACATCCAGCACCACGACCGCCGCATCCGCATCCTCGGGCAGCGTGGCCGCGTGGTCACGGACGAGGGCTTCCACGTCGCGCTGCCAATCGAGATCAATCGTCGTGCGCCCGCCGGTCGGACGCTCGGCCAGCGCCATCCACGCCGCATGCGGCGCGCACGGAAGCGGGACGGATCGCGAACCGACCAGCAGCGGTTCGCGCAGCGCATCGTCGCACTGTGACTGCGAGATCTGTCCCAGTTGCAGCATGCGTCGCAGCACGGTGTCGCGCCGACGACAGGCGGCATCGGGATGCCGATCCGGCGCATAACGATTCGGAGATTGCGGCAACCCGGCCAGCAGGGCCGCTTCACCGAGCGACAGTTGCGAGGCACTCTTGCCGAAGTACGCCTGCGATGCGGCTTCGACTCCGCGCAGATTTCCGCCGCACGGAATCAGATTCAGATAGTCCGCCAGGATCTCGGACTTGGTTCTCCGCCGTTCCAGTTGCAGGGCGCGAAACGCTTCGACGAGTTTGGCGCTCCACGTGCGGGGACGCTCGTCGATCATCTTGCAAAGCTGCATGGTGATCGTGCTCGCGCCCGAGACCGTGCGCCGCGCCCACAGATTCTGGCCGATGGCCCGAAC
>JAYTIB010000417.1:0-12287 GCA_043732205.1 Schlesneria sp.
GTTCGAGAATTAACTGTCGCATTGTCGCTGATCGCTCCGCGATCAGAACGTTGGATCGCGGAGCGATCCACGACAATAATTTCTCGAACGGTCCTTACCTGTCCGTATTGCAGTTCATCCTGTTCGTCTTGGATTCGCATAGGTAAAAAACCTGTCCCACGATCTTCCCGCAATGAGGTCCACCATGAGCATGTTGACAATCGCCGCCCCCGAAAACTGCGGTCTCGACCCCGATCGCTGGAACACTGCGCTCGACCTGGTCCGGCAGTGGGCTGAACGTGACGATCGCGTTCCCGCCGCCGCGGTGATGGTCGGACGGCGCGGGATGACGCCCGGTCCGCGGTTGTTCGGGCGGCAACGCGTCGACGCGCAATCGCCGCGCTTGCGGGACGACGCCATCTTTCTGATCGCGTCCATCACCAAGCCGATTGTGGCGATGGGGGCGATGCTGCTCGTCGAACGGGGACTGCTGACGCTGAACGATCGCGTCACCGACTTCCTGCCCGAGTTCGGCAGGAAGGGAAAGTACGGGACCACGATCCGCCACCTGTTGACGCACACATCCGGATTGCCGGACATGCTCCCCAACAACGTCGACCTGCGGCAGGCCAACGCACCGCTGGCCAAGTTCGTCACCGAGACCTGCGCGATCACTCCCGATTTCCCGCCGGGCCGCTCGGTCCAGTATCAAAGCATGGGGATCGCCGTGCTGGCGGCGATCATGGAACAGATCTCGGGAATGTCGTGCGCCGAGTTCCTGCGGCGCGAGTTCTTTCAACCGCTGGGCATGTTCGACACGCGCCTCGGTGCGCCCGACGAATGGTTCGACGGAGCCCAACCAACGATCGACCGCATCGCCGAGATTCGCGTCACACCGGACCAGGCGGCCGCGACCGACTGGAATTGGAACAGCCGCTACTGGCGGCAACTCGGCGCTCCGTGGGGTGGCCTGTTGACCACGCCGTGGGATCTCGGTCAGTTCGCCCAGTTGATGCTGAACCACGGCCGCGCAAAAGACCGCCGGCTTCTCTCGTCGGCGACAGTGACCGGATGCACCGGGAATCAATTGGCGGTGATGAAGGAAGTCCCGGATGAGGAGCGTCAATTTCGCCCGTGGGGTTTCGGCTGGCGTCTGCAGTGGTCCAGCCACGCGAACTCGTTCGGCGACCTGGTCAGCCCGACGACTTACGGCCACTGGGGCGCGACCGGCACGCTGTTATGGATCGACCCCGTGCAAGAATCGTTCGCGCTGATCCTGTCGACCCAACCGCTCGACCCCCACGGAGCCCCCTTCCAACGGGTCTCCAACGCCCTCGTCGCCGCCTTCCAGTGAACCCGTGATCAATTGGGGAGTGCGGAGACTCGACTCCGCTTTGGAATTTTGGAATTCTTTCACCCGCCACCGACCTCCCCGGTGAAAGCCGCCAGCGGCGAAGAAAAATGGGAAAGCGGAGTCGAGCCTCCGCACTCCAAAATTCAACTCGCTGGCGCTCGCATGTGCAGGTCAGTCGACAAAGCGCCGACTGAGGCGGGAAAAGCAGACCAGAAATTACGGAGTCCTCACGCTGGCAGAGACGACCCGAAACCCGCCGTGGCTGACACGATTTACGGGGGTGTAACTTTCGCGAACGGCAGAACGCGTGCTCCTGGCAATGTTGACCCAGGAGCCACCACGAAACACACGAGATTTGGAACCACTTGTCACGGTGGGGTCGCTCGTGGTCCCCGCACGCGAACCGTAAGCCGTCTCGTCGTAGACGTCAAAGCACCACTCCCACACATTGCCGTGCATGTCGTACAGGCCGAACGCGTTCGCCGCATAAGAACCAACCGTAGTCGTCCGCTCCCAATACTTCCCCTTCGTCGTCGTGCCGAAAGGATAGTTGCCATCGACATTCGCCTTGTCTCCGTTCAGCACGCCGCCGAAATGGAACGGGGTTGTCGTGTTCGCCCGGCAGGCGTATTCCCATTCCGCCTCAGTCGGCAGGCGGTACCCCAATCGTCCGGGGGCTGACGCCGCCCGGCTAACCTCAACCGTTGCCGACTTGATCGAGCTACTCTCACGGGTGATCCCCGTCAGCGTGTAGTACGCCGACAAACCGTCCTTCGCGCTCAGCTTGTTGCAAAACTCAATCGCGTCGTACCACGAAACGCTCTCCACCGGGAACTTACTCGTGCCCTGTCCGCTCACTTTGCTGCTACCACTGCCGGACTTCGAGAACCAACTTGGGTTGGTTCCCATCACACTCTCGTACTCGCTCTGAGTCACCTCATACACGCCCATGTAAAACGGCTGGCTGATCCGCACCAAATGCTGCGGCTGCTCGGCCTTGAAATACTCTTCCTTCAAGTTCGAGTCGGCTTGCAGCGCGGCCCGCCCATCGGCCGCACTGCTGCCCATCAAAAACGTCCCCGCCGGGATCAGCGTCAGCTTCATCCCCGTCGATTTCGACGTGATCAGCTTGGCGTTTGGTGGATCACTCCGGCTTTGTCCCGGTGCCGCGGCATCCTGCGCCGCAGAGATTCCCGCCAACATCAACAGGCCACCGAGTCCAATCACAAGGAGTCGCATACGTCACCTCATCACAGAAGACACATTCAAGATCGGGGAGCTTCGATCACGGAATCCGGCTCCGACTTATCGGGCCTTGTCGCGGACCACAGTGTAGACGGTGACTTCTCGAAAATCTTCCCGGTCGAATTGGGGGGGGCACCCGCTGAATGATTTCAGCCGCCGTTGGCTTGTTGCTCCCACCCACGCGGCTATACTTCGGCTCGGATTTTGGAGCGGTCGAGGGCCATTGGCCCCGCCGAGTGTTTTTCGTTCCCCGTAAGCAGAGGCAGCAGGAGTCATGAGCGCACGCGTCGGTCAACTCGCCCCGGATTTTTCAGTTCAAGCTTATGATCGCACCAAGGACGCGACCGATCAGAAGTTCATCCAGGTCAACCTCTCGGACTACCAGGGGAAATGGGTCTGCCTCTATTTTTATCCGCTCGATTTCACCTTCGTCTGTCCGACGGAAATCGTGGCCTTCAACGATGCCGTGGCCGAGTTCACCAGTCGCTGCTGCGTCTTGCTGACGGCCAGCACCGACAGCGTGTTCTCGCACAAGGGCTGGTGTGACAATCTTCCCGATCTGGCGAACATGAAGCACCTGATGCTCGCCGACACGAACCACAAGCTCTCCCGGGACTATGGCGTGTTGATCGAGGATGCCGGGATCGCCTACCGCGGCATCTTCCTGATCGCCCCGAACGGGATCGTCCGCTGGCTGGCCATCCACGACCTGCCGGTGGGCCGCAACGTCGAAGAAGTGCTGCGGGTTCTCGACGCCCTGCAAACCGACAAGCTGGTCCCCTGCAACTGGAAGAAGGGCGGCAAGACGCTCAACTGAGGCAGTCGGCAGGAAGTTTTCTACCCGTAGGACGGATTTCCAATCCGTCCGTCCACGCCGGACGGATTGGAAATCCGTCCTACGTCATTGGTAGTTGGTAGTTGATTTCCTGCGAACTGCCTGAGTTCGCGCACACGGCTCAGTTGGAACTGAAGCTCGGAGGGAACCGCCTGGTTGCCGTCGTCGATGACTTCGACGGTTCCGGGCGTTCCATCCGCTTCAGCAACTGCCACAGCATCTGGCTGCGGACGTCGGTGTTGAGTTCGTCGAGAAACAACTGGGCGAGTTCCGGCTTGATCGGCAGGGCCGAGGCGATCACATCGCAGACGCTCGCCAGTGGCAGGTCGATGGAGAGTGCCTGTTGAACCAGGCGCTGGAATTCAACACCCGGAAACAGCCGGCCGAACAGCGACACGATCTCTTCCGCGCGCGACTGGCGATCGAAGTCCGCTGTCGGCGGGACGTGATCGTCGCACAGTTCCAATTGGCCGATCCGATACGGCCGACCGAGATCGACTGCCTGTTCCCGGATCAGGCGCGCCCGCGCCACGCCGCGCAGGACCAGCATGTAGCGTCCGTCGTCGAGACGTTCGTGGGCGATGATTTGACCGAGTCCCACCATCGGATGAACCGGCGGCGGACAGCCGGCTCCGGTCGTCTGTCCTTCGGGAGCCAGCAGACTCATCGCGATCAGTCGTTCGCCTTCCAGAGCATCCGCCGTCATCTGGCGATAGCGGGGTTCGAAAATGTGCAGCGGCAGCACGGCGTGCGGAAACAACACGACATTGGGCAATGGAAACAGCGGGGCCTGCCCCGAAAACTGTTGCAGCACTGGATCAGACGGGCACCATTGTGTCATTGGATCAGGCCCTCTTGTGTGGCGTGAAGTTTCGGAACGAGCTCATCTTTCAGCGAGACCGTCGTCGGATAGACTTCGGCATTGGCCAGCAGTTCTTGAAAGCAGGATTCAAAGTCGGCCAGGAATCGTGCCAGCGCGATTCCCATGTATTCGTCACCCAGCGGCGCGAGCTTGTCGCGCGAGGCGTTGTACAGTTTCTTCGCCCCGCCAAAGTTCTCGTTCCCAAAGTGGAACAACGCCACGGCGGCCTGGATCAGCCCCTGCAGAAATCGCTTGTCGTCCCCTTTGGATTCGGACCACAGTTCTTCGAACACCTCGTGGCACTCGAAGAAGTCCTCTTCGTTGAACAGTCGAAGTCCTGCGCGATACTGTTCGTGGAAATCGGTCGTCACGCCGGAGACTCCTGATGTTGTGGAGCGGCCCCTTGACCGCTGATTGAGGTGCGGATTCTAGCCCTTCGATCCAACCGGGGTCCACGAAGAATCTTCCAGGGAATGACATCTTTCATGGCAAAGTTTCCGAACGCCGATGACGAAAAGCAACGTGCCCGCAAGATCGTGCGCCAGTTGGCCAAAACCTACCGGGACGCGGTCTGTGCGCTGCACCATCAGACTCCGTTTCAGTTGTTGGCGGCGACGATCTTGTCGGCGCAATGCACCGACGAGCGGGTCAACATGGTCACACCGGAATTGTTTCGGCGCTGGCCGACCGCGGACGCGCTGGCCGGCGCACCACAGAATGAATTGGAGCAGGTTGTCCGCTCGACCGGCTTCTTTCGCGCCAAGGCGGCGAACCTGATCGGCATGGCCAAAGGGTTGATTGCGAATCACGGCGGTGAGCTGCCGCGGACACTCGATGAACTGACCGCGCTCCCCGGTGTCGGACGCAAGACCGCCAACGTTCTACTGGGAACGGCGTTCGGCATCGCGAGCGGCGTGGTGGTCGACACGCACGTCAAGCGGATCTCGCGACTGCTGGGGTTGACCGTCGGCAACAGTCCGGAACAGATCGAACAAGAGCTGATGGCGCTGCTGCCCATATCCCAATGGATCAACTTCTCGCACCGGCTGATCCATCACGGCCGGCAAATCTGCATTGCGCGCCGGCCGAAGTGCGTCGAATGTCCGCTGCTTCCGCTTTGTCATCGCGTCGGCCTGCCCGAGCTGGACGCGACGGATTCAAAAAAGTAGCCGCGCTCTCATCTTGGCAAAGTAGCCATTATCGCTCCGTTCACGGCCTCGCAGCGAGACGGCTGCAAAAATACGACACGACCAACGCCGTCATGGGTGCATGAAATGGATTGCAAATGAGCAACGCCCCGGCGATAAACCGTGGCGTGTTCGTTTACGGAGCGAATAATGCGTTCATTCTTCCACGGCTGGCGACGAAAGGCGGGCTGCATCACGCTGGTGATGGCGTGCGTGCTCATGGTTGGATGGATGCGGAGTCGTGTCGTGGATGACGAGATAGCGATCACGTTTTCCGGGCGGATTCACGCCTGCCTCTCGGCATCGGGCGGACTCTCATGGGTGGCGTGGTCTGACCAACGAATCCATTCTTCATTCGAATGGGAATTCAAGTCGTGTATGCCACAGCAGCCAGCAGCGACTTACACTTCAAGGATTCGGTCGCTTGGGATGCCGTCACAAAAGCACTATTTCATGTGGACGGACGAAATCAGAGTCAGCAATACTGGCCAGTATCGGCCGTGGATCATTCAGTATTGGGAAGTCGTTCTCGTTCTGACGCTGCTCTCGGCCTACCTGATTCTCTGGAAGCCGCGAAAGAGACCGACCGCATGATTTCCAGGGCGAGATTTTCAAACTGTTCCACGACCAGCGACAGGCCCAGTTTCGCGTTCGGTTGCATCCCGGTCCACCGCCCCGTAAGGTGTCCCCGCCTTCAGCCCCCGTGCCCCGCATCCCTTCGGCCACGATGTCGCACCGATGATTCTCACCGGCGAAGAAATCAAGTCGCAGTTGGGCAAGAACATTCTCATCGAGCCCTTCGATGAGAAGCAGCTCAACCCCAACAGTTACAACCTGCGGCTGCACGATGAACTGATCGTCTACGAAGAGATTGTTCTCGACGTACGGCGTCCGAACCGCTATCGGCGGTACATCATTCCCCCCGAGGGATTCGTGCTGCAGCCCTTCAAACTGTACCTGGGCCGCACGGTCGAACGGACGGAAACCCACAACTGCGTCCCCATGCTGGAGGGACGGTCGTCGATCGCCCGGCTCGGCTTGTTCGTGAATGCCTCGGCGGGATTCGGTGACGTCGGATTCAGCGGGTTTTGGACGCTGGAACTGGTCGCCGTCCACCCGATTCGGATCTATCCCGGACTGGCCATCTGCCAGATCCTGTATCACACGCTGGAGGGAACGGTCAGCGAATACCGCAGCAGCGACAAGTACCAGAACAACCAGGACATTCAGCCCAGCCTGTTCTTCAAGGAACTGCAGCAGACCCCCAGAGATCCGCAACTGCGCCTGTCATTCGGCCAGGAGTTGGCGGAGTAGGGCGGCGGGAATAGGCATACAAGCACGCTGCGCAAGCGAGTGTGTCTGAAAACTCACTCGCTTGCGCAGCGTGCTTGTATGTGGGTAAGCATTCATCTGCCACTCGCCTAATACTCAATCAAGCAAACTCACCGAGCTTGTCTCGGTGGCTCGCCGGCATTTGCACCACGGGCGCGGTTTTCGCGCACGCAGCCGCACTTGATCCAGATACGTGCTCCCCTTGCCGTGTGCGCCCGTTCGTCCGACAATGCCGCTCGTGCCCCACTGATCGCGCTCTCAACTCCGCTACGACTAGACCCGGCCACTCATGGACATCGCTCAGACTCTCATTCGGCACGGACTGGTTACCAGGGAGCAGATCGACTCGACACTGCCCAAGACCGGGGGCCGACGCCTCGACCGGGTTCTCGTCGATTTGGGAATTGTCGACGAGGACGACGTCTTGAAGGCGTTTGCTGATGAACTGGGGATGCCATTCGTCGACGTCAAGCACGAGCAGATCGACCGGGATCTGCTGATGCAATTTCCGACCACGGCGGTCTTTCGACATTCGCTGCTTCCCATCAGCCGGAAGAACGGCAGCGTCATCGTCGCGACCAGCGACCCGTTCAATCTGGAAGCCCTCGAAGAACTCGAATCGGTCAGCGGCTTCAATCTGGTCCCCGTGCTCGCCCGCCGGCTGGATGTCGTCGAGTTGATCAAGGAGCACCTCGGTGTCGGCGGCGACACGCTGAACGAACTGGTGGCGCAGCGCTCCGCAGACGGCGTCGAACTGCTCAGCGAACTGTCACGGGACGATGGCGATCTGGCCATGCAGGCCGAGAACGCCTCGGTCATCAAGCTGGTCAACGAACTGCTGATGGAAGCCCTCGACCAGCAGTCGAGCGACGTCCACATCGAACCGCAGGAAAACGGCCTGATCATCCGCTACCGCGTCGACGGGCTGCTGCGGGTGCAGCCGGTTCCCGAATCGATCATGCACTTCTACGCGGCGATCGTCACGCGGCTGAAGATCATGTCGAAGCTGAACATCGCCGAGAAACGGGTTCCGCAGGACGGTCGCATCAAGCTGAAGATCTCGGGCCGCGAAATCGACGTCCGTGTCTCGATCATCCCGATGATCTACGGCGAAGGAGTCGTGCTGCGACTGCTCGACAAGAGCCGCATGGTCTTCAACCTGAAGAACGTCGGCATGCCCGATGACATGGCGAAAACATTCCGCGAGTTGATCGCCATGCCGCACGGCATCGTGCTCGTCACCGGCCCGACCGGCAGCGGCAAGACGTCCACGCTGTACAGCGCGCTCAACGAGATCAAAGACCCCGCGATCAAGATCATCACAGTCGAAGATCCCGTCGAATACCAAAACCCCGGAATCAGCCAGATCCAGGTGCATGCGAAGGTCGGCCTGACATTCGCCGCCGGTCTGCGCAGCATCCTGCGGCACGACCCCGACGTGATCCTGATCGGGGAAATCCGCGACGGTGAAACCGCCGAGGCCGCGATCCAAGCCTCGCTGACCGGTCACCTGGTGTTCAGCACGCTGCACACCAACGACGCCCCCAGCGCCTTCGCCCGGTTGATCGACATGGGGGTCGAACCGTATCTGGTGGCCAGCACCGTCGAGGGGGTGCTCGCGCAGCGGTTGGTGCGGGTTCTGTGCAACCACTGCAAGGTGGCCTTCACTCCCGATCCCGAGGAAGTTCCCGAGGACTTTCCCCGTCCCATCCCCGACAAGTTCTGGAAGCCGGTCGGTTGCCGCGAATGCCGTGGCACGGGCTATTCGGGCCGGCGGGCCATCTTCGAACTGTTGCACACGGACCCCGAAATCGGCCGCCTGTGCGTGGCCCGCGCCAGCACCGTCGTCCTTCGTGATCACGCGTTGAAAATGGGAATGGTCACGTTGCGATTGAACGGCTATCAACGCGTCATCGACGGGACCACCACGCTCGACGAAGTCCTGAGAATCACCAAGGGCGACTTTAGCTGAGGTCGACACCGTCGATCGGGAGATCGTCCCGTGCGCATTCTGCGGCGTCTGCTCGTGCAAGCCGTGTCCTCACGCCCGCCGGCGGAATACCTCGTCGTTCCGATTCTCATCCTGCTGGTGCTGGCCTTGGTTGGCCCCGCGCTGCTGTCCCTGCGCGAACATGCTCGCAAACAGCAGAAGGCCGCCCGGCTTGAACAACTCGGCGTGTCGCTGAACAACTATCACGACACGTTCCAGAGTTTCCCCGCCAGTCCGACCACAAAACAACAGCCCCCGGCTCGCAGGCGCGAATCAGAACCGGAGCCGATTTCGCCGTTTTGAATGTCGTGAGGTCGGGCGTCCGGATTTCGACGCGCGACCGGCGATTCAAATCCCCGCGTTGCTCGTAGCTGAATTCGCAAGAATTCAGCGAATCAACGGACCACGATCTGAGTTCTTGAGAACTCAGCTACGACTCCGTGAATCATCCGCGCTGAAATCATCGGCGGATGGATGCTCGTACAGACTTGCCCGCCGGTCTTCGCGGGGAGAGACGGGCAAGAGTGCCCGTCTTACCCATTGCAACGGCTCGTTGGGCGAACGGCAGATGAAAGTTCACCCACATACAAGCACGATGCGCAAGCGAGTGTGCCTGAAAACTCACTCGCTTGCGCCGCGTGCTTGTAAGCCTATTCCCGCCGCTCGCCGTTAATACTCCTTGGCGTTGATCCACTTCATCATGCGGCGGAGTTGCTTGCCGGTTTCTTCGATCTGATGAGACCGTTCGCGACGCTTGATGGCCTGGAACGTCGGCTGGTTGGCCTTGTTTTCCAAGATCCATTCCTTGGCGAACTGGCCGGTCTGGATCTCGTGCAGGATCTTTTTCATTTCGATCTTGGTCTGCTCGGTCACGATCCGCGGGCCGCGGGTGTAGTCGCCGAATTCAGCCGTGTTCGACACGCTGTAGCGCATGTAGTTCAGGCCGCCCTGATAGAACAGGTCGACGATCAGCTTCAATTCGTGCATGCACTCGAAGTAAGCCATCTCCGGCTGGTAACCGGCTTCCACGAGAACTTCGAACGCGGCCTTGATCAGGGCGCTGACACCACCGCACAGCACGACTTGTTCGCCGAACAAGTCCGTTTCCGTCTCTTCGGCGATCGTGGTTTCGATGACACCACCGCGGGTGCCACCGATCCCCTTGGCGTAAGCCAGCGCCAGTTGGCGGCTCTTCTCGGAGGCACCGGGGCTCAGCGCGATCAGGCTCGGCACGCCGCCCCCCTTTTCGTATTCGCTGCGAACCAGATGTCCGGGGCCCTTGGGGGCGACCAGCGCACAGTCGGTTCCCGCAGGCGGCACGACCTGACCGAAATGCAGGTTGAAGCCGTGCGAACACATCAGGAGCGCGCCGGGCTTCAGGTTCGGCTTGATGTCGTTGCGATAGGCGTCGCCCTGGACTTCGTCGGGCAGCAGGATGTTGACCAGATCGCCGACCTTGGTGGCTTCGGCGAGCGACACCGGTGTGAATCCGTGGCTGACGGCCAGATCGTAGTTCTTGCTTCCCGGTCGCTGTCCGATGACCACGGTGCAACCGCTGTCGCGCAGGTTTTGCGCCTGGGCGTGTCCCTGGCTGCCGTAGCCCAGGATGGAAATCGTCTTGCCCTTCAGCAGGGAGAGATCGGCGTCGTCGTCGTAGTAAACCTTCGCGGCCATTGTGGATCTCGGATGGAAAGGAGGAGGTTGGACGGGTCAGTGGTTGGGACGGGGCGTTGTCGGAGATTCCGACGGATGCCGCCCGGTGGGGATGAAGTTCAGCCGTGTACAACGGCCTCTTCGTAGGTCGGGGGGGGTTGCAGCGCGGATTCGATGGAGAGGGACGATCGCCGCGACAGCGCGACGCGGCCGGTCCGCACCATCTCGATGATCCCGAACGGGCGCATCAGGTTGATGAACGCCGTCAGCTTCCCTTCGGAACCCGAGATCTCGACGATCACGTGGTCTTCACCGATGTCGACGATCTTCCCCCGGAAGATCTCGACCATTTCGCGGATTTCGCTGCGCGAGCCGCCCGTGGCGGCGACTTTGATCAGCATCAGGTCGCGTTCGACGATGTCCTGGCTCTGGTAGTCCACGACCTTGACGACGGTGATGATCTTTTCCAGTTGCTTGCGCACCTGGTCGAGCACCTTGTCATCGCCGGTGACGACAAACGTGACACGGCTGAAGGCGGGATCTTCCGTCTCACCGACCGCCAGACTTTCGATATTGAAGGCGCGCGAAGCCAGCATGCCTGAAATATGAGCCAGCACACCGGGCTGGTTCATCACCATCGCGGACAACACATGCTTCATCGAACCGGGACTTTCCAGACTGAAGGCAACCTTGAAGCCAAACGGCACACGACTGACAGAGAATTCCCACAGTCGTTGCCGTCGAATCCGCGGGGATCGACGCTTCCAGACCGCACGGACAGACTCGGCATCGCTTTTCACCGGGCGACCGCTTCAACGGCAGTCCAAGCCCGGTGCAAGGCGGGACATGTTATTCGGCGGCAGGGGTGGACACAAGCATTAAGAAAAGCGTGTCACCAAGTGATTGGGAATTTGATCTTCGCCGCCAACTCAGCCAGTCGCCGGGCATCCGAAATGAGCAGCGGGACGGTCGCGGCGTCTCGCTGATCACATTCCGTCGCGTCATTGGACCAGAGCGACTTCCATTTCGAAAAGAAGGCGTCGCGCGCTCCGAACTTGTCGGGGCTGATCGCCATCAGACTGTACTCGACCGTATTGGCCGCACGGACCGGCTTGCGGCGGCGTGGTCGCGGGTCTGCACCCGACAGGCCGGCGGAGAGCACGTCGCATAGGATCGAGACCGCAGCGCCGAGACGAAGACTGCGTTCGCGTTGAATGAGTGGCGCGGTGCCGTCGGGCGAGGGAACCGCCCAGGCGACGCCGTAGTCCCCGGCGGCGCTTGCGGAATCCTCATCGAAACTCGTCGTGACCAATCCGATCAGACCCTGGTTCGCGGCCAGCCGGGCGATTCCACCCAGGTCGCCGCAGGGGCGGCTGTTCCGGATCAACACGCAGCCGGTACCGACTGCGTTGGCTTTGTCCGCGACCATGAGCATGGCTCTGGTCGTGCCGACATGCCCCATCCCCGAGCTTCCGTCCAGCACCGCGATGGCCGGGGTTTCGCTGACAGTGATGAGTCGAGCGCGGGGATCAATGTCCCCCAAGTCGATCACTTCGAGGTATTCGGGGAGCGAGCCTGCTCCGTCACCGGGGCGTTGCCGCAAATCCGCTTCGATCATCCGTTCCGCGACGATCTCAGCCTCGGCGACAAACATCCCCTTGCGTTGCAACAGCTTGATGACCAGTTGTTGAAGCACGGCGCGATCGACGGGAATCATGGACGCGGTGTCGGGGCTTGAAGAATCCATGTCTTGGCGAGCCATCTCAAAGAGGACGTTTCCGACAGAAGTGGTGAGCCGGGCGGCGTCAGCCCCCGGACTCTTGCGATTGCAGCTAGGAATCCGGGGGCTG
>JAYTIB010000418.1:0-4795 GCA_043732205.1 Schlesneria sp.
TGATGACCCAGTCCCGCCACGGCCACTGAAAGCGGCTGCTGTCGACTTGATAGCCGTTGCTGTCGGCATAGCGCGCGAAGTCGAGCCATTGCATCGCCATCCGCTCGCCGTAGCGTTTCGATTGCAGCAGCCGGTCGACGACTTTTTCGTAGGCGTCGGGAGCCCGGTCCGCGACGTATGCCTCGACTTCCGCGGGCGTCGGTGGCAGCCCGGTCAGATCGAGCGACACACGTCGGATCAGCGTTTCCGGGCTTGCTTCGCCTGATGGTTTGAGGCCCTCACGCTCCAACCGCGCGAGGACAAGCCGATCGATCGCATTCCGCGTCCAAGCTTCGTTCTTGACTGCGGGCAATGCAGGCCGCTGGACGGAAAGGAAGGCCCAGTGTCCCTGGTACTCAGCCCCTTCGGCAATCCACTGCCTGAGGAGTTCGATCTGCTGCCGAGTCAGCTTCTTCCCCGAACCGGGCGGCGGCATCTGCAAGTCGGCATCGGTCGCGACAATCCGCTTCACCAATTCACTGGCATCCACCTTGCCGGGGACGATGGCGATGTCGCCCGACTCGGCCGCCTTCGTCGCGACATCTTTCAGATCCAGCCGCAATCCCGCCTGCCGCTTGTGTTCGTCGGGCCCGTGACATTGAAAGCAGTTGTCCGACAGGATCGGCCGGATATCGCGATTGAACGAGACCCTGTCCTCGGCGGCGAAGGCATTGGCTGAGCACGCCACGACTGATACGGCAACGATCAAAGCAGTGCGGCACAGGGGGCCGAATGCAAATTGGAAAACCATGCGAGAGACACCTCAGAACTTGTGAATCTTTGT
Organism: Schlesneria sp.; assembly: GCA_043732205.1. Lineage (GTDB taxonomy): Bacteria > Planctomycetota > Planctomycetia > Planctomycetales > Planctomycetaceae > Schlesneria. The sequence goes on from JAYTIB010000418.1 coordinate 824, forward strand.
AGCGTGGGTTTCAACCCACGCAAGTTGTCGTACCGCGTCGGCTAAAGCCAACGCGACATCTTGTGCTGGACCGCCTTGAACTTGAAAGATTCACACGCTCTCACTGGAAACCCGTGCGATTCGAACGTGGTCCCGTCTTCGGTGACGAAACATCGGGCCACGCCCCATCACGATACAAACGTGAAACCGTTTGAAAAACCGATCGGTCGGAATTGATGGCCAGTGGGGTGTGCGTCACGAATCTGGGTGGAATCCGACAGACCGTTCTTGCAAGTCTGTCGCAGTCGCGGCGCTTTTTGGGCGAGCGGCACGAATCGGCATACAAGCACGCAGCGCAAGCGAGTGAGTTTTCAGGCACACTCGCTTGCGCGTCGTGCTTGTAGGGGGGGAAACGTTCATCTGCCGCTCGACTTGCTCCATCGGTGTCGAGAACAACCCTTTCATCCGAATTCACCCAGAATTGAGATGCACACCCTGGCCAGTGCCGGATGGAGCCGGTTTACCTGATACCTTCGTCAGTCGCTGACATTCCTGTCAGTCTTGCGTGCAATCCCATCGGGGACGAAGTAGCATCCGCACAACTTTGTCGAGAAGTTCGTTTCCCGAAGAAGTTGGCAGCCATGCGAAGTGGCTGCCGAAACTGCCCGCAGTGCCGATCGCGCCCCCCTCTTTCTTATGGGGGACAATTCTGCTGGTTGGCATTCTCATTTAAGCGGCTCAGGTTTCTGATCGTGGGTTCCGTCTTCTCGGATCCCTCGCGATCGTTGGTTCCACTTGGTGTGCCGGCGCGAAACGTTCGTGCCTGCCATTCCGGGTCGACAGTGTCGTCGTTCCGGAGGTTTTGGATTGATCCTATTCCGGAGTTGAAAAGTGAAGAGTGCCAGACCGCGCCCGCAGAGTCATCGAAGTGGGTTCACATTGATTGAGTTGTTGGTGGTGATTGCAATCATCGCCGTACTGATCGCCCTGCTGCTGCCGGCCGTTCAACAAGCCCGCGAAGCGGCCCGCCGGACCGAGTGCAAGAACAAGCTGAAGCAGCTTGGCCTCGCGACGCACAATTTCCACGACACGTTCCTCAAGTTCCCCGTCGGCCTGTACAACGACGACAACAACCAATGGGGCTGGACAGTCTGGATTCTCCCTTACCTTGATCAGGCACCGCTGTATTCCCAGTTGACCAACACGAGCAGCAATGATCGTGTGTATACTGCTTACAACATGGGGGGTGGGCCACTCACCGACGTTGGGAATATCGATACTATTCACAGCGCTTCCGCGTTCGGGCGTTGCGATGTGAACCAATCGATCCCGGGAAATCCCGCAATCGCGAAGATTCCGGCGCTGATGTGTCCAAGCGACATTTTTCCGGCGGTCAACGCGTCTGGTTCTGGGAATACCGGGGTCGGTCTCGCCAAGACGAATTACTTGGCGAACATGGGAAACACGAATCTTTGGGCAAGCAGACCGGCGCTGAATTGCGGCGGCGGCGTCACCGGTGCTTTTAACAATGGTTTTGCCTGTTTCTCGAATGAAAACAACAACAGTTGGGTCACCCGTATGGCTGACTTCACCGATGGAACGAGCAACACGATTGCCATCGGGGAAGTCACGGTCTCCCAAAACTGGACGGCTTCCAACGGCAACGTGCCGGTGTGGGTCGGTGCCAGTAGCCGGGGTACGTGTAATGGATTGCAGGGTGCTGCCGGAGTGCTCCGCGTCGTCGACGGAACTTTCTTCAAGCCCTACAGTGGTTCGGCAGCCGCCGCAGCCTCTGCATCGACCGACAATTCCTATGGCAGTCAGCACGTGGGTGGTGCCCAGGTTCTGTTGGCGGACGGCTCGGTCCGGTTCATCAGCCAAAACATCGACGGGACCACTTACACTTCTCTGGGCTCGCGCAATGGCGGCGAAGTGGTCGGTGATTTCTAGTCGTTCGCCTCGCCAGTGCTGATGGAATTGGCGGGATGATCTTTCGGTCCGCGTCGTGTTGAGTCGGCGGGCCGCGCGAGATTGTCCTTTGGTTGAGATCAAGAAGCATGAGCCCGGCTGCGATGGCAGTCGGGCTCATCTTACATTGCGTGGCGGAAGCGTTGGCGACAGCGTTTTCAGCCACATTCGACTTTCACGCGTGATGACGCACAACGAGTTTGTTTCTTGGGAGTATCGAGATGAATGATGTCGGTGTTGAAGTGAATGGACGGTCGAGTTTTCGAGGCTGGGGAATCGCCAGTTTGATTTCAGCGGCAATGCTGCTGGGCTGCGGGGGAAGCAGCGATCAGTTTCCAACGGCCAAAGTCTCGGGGAAGGTGACAGTTGGTGGCCAGCCGGTGACCGGTGGTGAGTTGATTTTCTCACCGATCGTCGCGGCTGGTGCAAAGGGACCAAAGGGCGCGGGGAAAAATGGTATCGGTGCTGTCAAGTCCGATGGAACTTATACCGTCTCCACCTACGGGAGCGGAGATGGAGCGGTCATTGCGAAACACAACGTGGTCTTCGTCCCGGCAGCCGTGACGACACCAGCGGCACCAGCCGGTGGACACGCGCAAACGCCTCCGTCCCCCTACATGGGAATGAAGCCGTCGCCGGGCGAGGTGACCGTCTCTAAGGGCGAGAACAAAGTCGACATCGAACTTGTGAAGTAAACCGCAGCCGCCAATTGTCCCGCATGACCCGGAGTCGGGGTGGGAGAGCGGCTGCCGACGGACAAGTCGTCGGCGAGTTCCAAACTGGACTGCGGCAAGTCAGCCTGTTGTTCCGAGAAGCCCGGTCAATCGACCGGGTTTCTTTTTTGTATTCGATCAAAGCACGTCATCGGCGCCCCGGGCCATCGCACCCGTGCTGATCCAAACCAGGATCGCGAGGACGCCGACAGCCGGCCACCACGTCAGTGTGGCATCGTCCCGCCTGCTCCAATCCAACGGCTCTTGCAACTGTGAACTTCGGCGACTTTGCATCCGGCTTTCCGCCTGCGATACTGCGGCCGGTTTTTGACAACAGCGAACAGTTCTTGCAAAGGATCATCAGATGAAGCGCGTGGCCGCAGTGACTCTCAAGGGGAATCCGGTGGATCTCAAGGGACGGGCCTTGAAGGCGGGGGATGACGCCCCGGACTTCAAGCTGCAGGACAACGCCCTCGGGGATGTGACGCTGGCCTCCAGCGCCGGCAAGACGCGGATCATCGCGACGATCCCGTCGCTGGACACCAGCGTCTGTGCCCTGGAAACCAAGCGGTTCAACGACGAAGCGAAGAACCTGCCCAACGTCGAAGTGCTGGTCGTCAGCATGGATCTCCCCTTCGGAGCGAAGCGGTGGTGCGGAGCCGAAGGGGTGGAGACCGTGAAGACGCTCAGCGCCCATCGCTGCACCGATTTCGGCGGCGATTACGGAGTGCTGATCGCGGGCGGTCCGCTCGACCGCTGCCTGGCCCGGGCGATCTTCGTCGTCGATGCGGCCGGCAAGGTCAAGCACGCCGAGTACGTCAGCGAGATCTCGCAACATCCGAACTACGACGCGGCCTTGGCGGCGGCCAAGGGCTGATGCCGACGGCCGGGGCAGGCACTGCGCCTGCCCTGTCGCAGCGTCCGGTGAATTGAGATCAAAACAGCCGCGGTTGTTTCGAGCCGTCGTCGGTCGTATCCGGCGGCGTCAGCCCCAGATGTTTCAGGCCAGCGGCGGTGATCGTCCGGCCGCGCGGGGTGCGCTGGATGAAGCCCAGGCGCAGCATGAACGGTTCGACTTCGTCTTCGAGCGTGTCGGGGGGGATGTTCATGGTGTGCCCGATCGCGGACAGACCGGCCGGGCCGCCCGAGAAGACATTGACGAGTGTCAGCAGATAGCGGCGGTCCTGTGCCTCGAGCCCCAGCGCATCCACTTCAATCATCGCCAGCGCATCGTCGGCGATGGGCCGGGTGATGTGGCCGTTGGCTTCGTGAACGGTCGCAAAGTCGCGGGTCCAGCGGAGCAGATTGTTGG
>JAYTIB010000419.1:0-1744 GCA_043732205.1 Schlesneria sp.
CGGTCTTCAAGCTGAGCATCTACGTACTGACCGGCTTTGTCGGCCTGGCACTCGGTCTGGCCGAGTATGGTCCCGTCCCGTTCGTCTCGCTCCCCATCACGATCTTTTCGTACTGGTGGTGCGAGGTGGCAAAGGAGCAGCTCGGGTTCGCCCGGCGCGGGATGGGTGAGACACTGGCCCGCGTGCTGGGATTTCTCGCACTGCTGGCCGCGTCGCTCGAGTTCTTCGGAGACAGCCCCGAAGCGAAGCTGCTGGCGGGCATTCACCTGATGGTCTATCTGACCTGGATCGTCCTGCTTCAACAGAAATCAAACTACCGGTACTGGCTGTTGCTGACGTTGACGATGATGCACGTGGCGGTCGGCTCGGTCTTGACGAACGCGACGTGGTACGGACTGTTCATGATCGTCTACCTGTTTGGTGCGATCTGGACACTGTCCGTGTTCTCGCTGTATCGGGTGGCTCAAGACTTTGCCGCGATCGAGCCGGGCGCGGAGACGCTGCCGATCCCCGACCCCAGCTCGACACCCACGGGGCAGGTGTTCAACGCGGTGCGATTCGAGGACAACGCACACTGGATTTCGATGCGGCTGGTCAGCGGCGTGTCGATGACTTCGCTGGCGGGATTGTTCGTCGGCTTGGCCTTCTTCGTGCTGATTCCCCGAGTGTGGGTGGGAGCGGCGCTGGGAATCTCGGACGAATCGTTGCCGGCCGCGCTGCGGCGCAAGGTCACCGGCCTGGCGACCGAGATTCGACTGGGCGACATGGGACCAATTCTGGAAAGCAACGACCCCGTGCTGAAACTCCGGATCTTCGACAACCAGACGAACAGCCGGATTGATCCGCAGGCGTACGCCGAACGACTCGGACTGCGCGAGCCGCTGTTTGCCGGAGCAATGCTCACCGTGTATTCGGAGGGCCGCTGGCGTCCCGAGCGAGAATGGGGTTTGACGAAGCAACTGGAAGCGCAGCCGGAGGACGTCAAACCTGTCACCCCGGCAACGGTGCGGCAGGAAATCCGGTTGGAACGAATTGGGACGAACGTCCTGCCATGCATTGGGCGAGCGATCGCGATGCGCGACCCCGAAGGATACCGGTGTGGACGACTTCGCGCGGATTCCATTGTTTCGCGCCGCCCTTGGTTCGAGCTCCTGCCGGGTGCGGTGGACTATGTCGCCTACACCGAACTTCCCTTGGGTGAAGTCCGCAACCTCCCCGCGCTGGCGTCCGCGTCATCGTCGCAGATCAAAGAATACTTGAATCGCTGCAGCGATGTTCCGCGTGAGCTCGAACGCCTCAATACACTGGCCCGCCAGCTCGTGGAGACGGAGCAACAGAAGGCGGCCGAACCGTTGACGGACTTTCAGAAAGCGCGGGTGATCGAGTCCCATCTGCGCGATTCGGGTGAGTTTCAGTACTCGCTCAATGCCCAGGTCGTTGACCCGGATGCGGACCCCGTCGAGGACTTTCTGTTTCATCGCCGCGCCGGTCACTGCCAGTACTTCGCCTCCGCCTTGGGGTTGATGTTGCGATCCGTTGGCATTCCCACCCGGCTCGTCACGGGGTTCAAGGGGGGCGAAGAACTGTCCGATGGCGCGCTGAATGTCGAGAAACGTTATGCCCACGTCTGGGTCGAAGCCTGGATTGACAATCGAAAGTGGATGACGTTCGACGCCACTCCCGAAGACGGACGCGCGGAAAGCGTGACCGCGATCGGATCGAAGCGCAACCTCTGGACGATCAT
>JAYTIB010000420.1:0-1741 GCA_043732205.1 Schlesneria sp.
GGTTCCAAATCGGGTGTAGCGGAACTCGCAAGAGTTCCGAACTGAAGTCTTGCGACTTCAGCTACTTTGTGACGCTACACCAGCCTGTAACCGCTCTAGCTCTGTTGGACCATCGTGCTTGACTGCGCGAATATGGTCCGCCTCGTGGGGCAACTCCGTCACTGAGTCTGGCGTCTGGCAGTATTCGCAAAACCCATTCGCGCGCTGTCGGACCTGTGCTCGTAGGGCGGCGTTCATGGCCCAGTCGAGCCGCTCTGCCGCAAAATGCGCCGGGCCTTCGCATGGAGCAGATCAAGGAATTCCCCTGTGAGGAGATATTCCTGCAAGGTGGATTGCTCGGCGGGCGTGATCGTGCCAGCATTTTTCTTCTGTAACAACTCGCGGATGCGGGTCTTCGCTTCCTCTTTGAGATGGAACGACAACAGTTCCTGGGCGAATTGCGGACTCGCCATCGAGCCCTCGGGTTCGACGATCTCGGTGAGGATATCGACTTCGGAGAGGGTAGTTTCGGTACTCATGGCCAAACTGTATCACGATTCAGGCGGGTCGTCGATGTTCTTGAGCGCAAAGCACCCCGTGCGTTTCACGCCCGCCACTGACTCGCGATCTCGGCTTGAACCTGCTCGAAGGATTGGGCGTGCTGACGTCGCGAGCGCTCGGTGACGATGGCGAGGCGGTCGTCGGTGATGGGTGGCGGAGACAGGGTCTGCATGGAAAATGGATGGCTGGGCATGCCGTCGATCAGCAGCCGAGCATAGGCGGTGTACTTGGAAAGATTGGTCAGGTCTTGGGACGGGAGTTGGCCGGGGTGTTTGCTGAGTTGTTCGGCGAGGACTTCCGCGTCGTCCGTGCCGACTTGGAACGCGATGATCGAACCGACGTTGCCGAACACGGCATCGGCGGTCGCAACGTCCAGTTGCTTCAGGTACTGGTGGGCGATGGTCAGACTCAGACGATACTTGCGGGCCTCGCTTAAGATCGACGCTAACGAACTGGTCGTGAAGTTTTGGAACTCGTCAATGTAGACGTGGAAGTCGCGACGCTCGGCTTCGGAGACATCGGCCCGCGTCATGGCGGCCTGCTGGATGGTCGTCACGAGAAACGCGCCGAGCAGCGTGGCGTTGTCCTCATCGACGCGGCCTTTGCTCAGTTTGACGATCAGCACTTTACCCTGGGTGGCCCAACTTGATCCGCCAGCCACGTTTGACGTGCGACAACTTCAAAAGCGGCCCGAGCCGGGCCACCCTGCCCACAGATTTCAAAATCTGGTCGGGAAGAAATCCTCGCCGGACACGTTATCCTGTGCGACGATCCACTTCCGCCCCCTCCGTTTGAAGAGTGACATCATGCGATTGCTGCGTTGCCTGTGTGCTGTGGCCGTCGTTGGTTTGATTCCGGTGCTGGCGACGGCCGCCGACTCGCCGGTCGATCTCGCCCGGAAGGCGCAGGTGATTCTCAAGGACCGCTGCTACTCCTGTCATGGCGAGAGTGGGGCGAACGAGGGGGGCTTCAACTTCGCCCTCAACCGCAAGCGGCTGGTGCGCGAGTTGGTTGTCCCCGGCAGTGCCGACGAATCGAAGTTGCTCCAGCGGGTGATCAAGGACGAGATGCCGCCCGCTGGGGACAAGCTCACGAAGGCCGAGATCGAGACGCTGAAGAAGTGGATCGAGGCGGATGCTCCCGCGTTCGGGGCCGAGATCAAGCGGCCGTTTGTCTCGCCCACCGACATGCTGTCGGCGAT
>JAYTIB010000421.1:0-4778 GCA_043732205.1 Schlesneria sp.
TACGACACCAGCGCCCAGAACAACATCGCCTTCTGCCGCTGCGGCCATTCGCAAAAGAAACCGTTCTGCGATGGCAGCCACAAGACGTCGGGGTTCGTCGCCAGCGAGACCGCGCCGATTACAACCCAGCCCTGAAACCGGAGACCACCGTGAAGACACCGATCGCCATTGTGTTGATCTCGCTGGGCGCGCTGCTGATCGCGATTCCCCCGCTGTCTGATTGGTCGCTGCGGGCAGACACCGTTCGTCTGATGGAAAAGAATCCGCAGATCACCAGTATCATGCTGCAAGGCAAGATGAGCGAAACCTATCGACTCGGCTGCTGGACTGTTGGAACCGTGATGATCGCCATTGCCACGTTGGCGTCGCTGCGTTCAGTGAAGTCGGAGTGACAACTCGCTCGGTCGACAGTCACTCAAGCCCGTGTTTCATCGAGGCGTTTGTTGCCTCACGTCGAATTCGAATGACAACAGTTCGGACTGAATCAAACCTTGGAAAGAAGCCTGGCATGATGCGTTTCGCCCTTGTTGCTGGATGTCTGTTGGTTGTTGCTGGTGTCGCGCAAACCGCAGAGGCTCAGGCACCGACGCACGGCGAGGCCAAGACGATTCTCGAAAAGCTCACCGAGTTGAACGCGGCGGTCGAGAAGCTGAAGTCGGGCCGCGAAGACGCGCGGCCGGTCGCGGATGTCGAAGTCTTCGCCAAGGCCGCCGATTGGATCGTCCGGCACAACGAGTTCTACAAACCGGACTATGCCAAGTGGACGATCGAAATCTTGGAGACCGGCCTGCAGCGCGCACGGAGTCTGACGGAATCGCGGGCAAACTGGTACGGGCGTGCCGGTTCAACGATCCTCGGTTACTACTCGGACGTCGATGGATCTGTCCAGCCGTTCGCGATCCGGCTCCCCCAGGGATATGACCCGAAGCCGCCAAAACGCTGGCCGCTGCACGTCGAATTGCACGGCCGCGGAGACACCCTGAACGAGGTGAGCTTCATCCACAGTCACGAGGGCAAGGGACTGAAAGGGGATGTCGACTACATCCAGTTGGACGTCTTCGGCCGCACCAACAACGCCTATCGCTGGGCCGGTGAGACCGATGTGCTGGAAGCGATGGCGGCGACCAAACGGCTGTTCCGCATCGATGATCGCCGTGTCACGCTGCGCGGATTCTCGATGGGTGGAGCGGGAGCCTGGCATCTCGGATTGCACCGGCCGTCGCTGTGGTCATCCGTCGGTGCCGGAGCAGGATTCTGCGACACGGTCCATCACCTGGGTCTCAAGGAGCCGCTGTCTCCGTTGCATCAGAAACTGACGCGCATCTACGACGCGCAGGACTACGCGCTGAACGCGTTCAATGTGCCGACGATCGGCTACGGCGGCGAGTTGGACAAACAGATCTTCGCCTCGAAGACGATGCACGAGCGGGGCGAGCAGTTGGGAGTCCCGATCCCACGACTGATCGGTCCGAACACCGAACACAAGTGGCATCCGGACAGTCTGAAGGAGTTCATGGCGTTTCATGCGGAACACACCGCGACGGGCCGCCCGCGCTATCCGGCACCGGCGAAGATCCGGTTCATCACCCACACGCTGAAGTACAACAGCACCGACTGGCTGATCGTCGAGGAGCAAATCAAGTCGTACGAAGCCAGCCTCGTCGAGGCGGAGGTTGACGAGGCCACCGACAAAATCAGGATCTCGACCAAGAACGTGTCCGTCCTGCAGGTCATGCGCGATGTGGCCACCACCGTGGAAATCGACGGCGGCAAGACGCTTGTTCTCGGTTCCGCGGCGGGCGGATTGTTACCCGGCGTCTACTTCGAAAAGCGAGAGGAGGGTTGGATCGGCTGGGATTACAACCAGTCGCACAAGTATGCGGCCCACGATGTCGATGGCGACGAACCGCGCAAACGCCACAATCTGCAGGGCCCGATCGACGACGCCTTCATGTCACCGTTCGTCTGCGTGCGGCCCACGGGAACGCCCTGGTCGGCGGCCCACAATGACTGGGCCAAATGGACACTCGCGCGGTTTGAAGGCGAGTTCGACAAATGGATGCGCGGCCGGGTTCCCGTCGTGAATGACACTCAGGTCACGGATGAACTGATCGAAACGAAGAACCTGATTCTGTTCGGCGACCCCGGTTCCAATGCGGTGCTGGCCAGAGTGCTCGCGCGCCTGCCGGTCAAATGGACGAAGACCGGGTTGGAGGTCAACGGCACTCCCTACGATCCCGCCACCCACGGCGTGGCGCTGATCTATCCCAACCCGCTGAATCCCAATAAATACGTCGTGGTGAACTCGGGCCACACGTTTCATGAACCGGAGTTCAAGGCGTCCAACGCGAACCTGTTTCCCAAGCTGGGGGACATTGCCGTGTTGAAGTTCACGGCCGCGGGCGACGGCTTCTCGCAGGAAGCGGTATTTGCCGACGTGTTCGATCCGCGCTGGCGCTTGGACGAGTGACGGACGGAAACAGAAGGCGTGTTTGCGAAAACCGGTCTCCGCCAATTGTGTTGATAAGGCGAGCGGCAGATAAAAGTTGACCCACCTAAAAGCACGATGCGCAAGCGAGTGTGCCCGAAAACTCGCTTGCGCTGCGTGCTTGTATGCCTATTCCTGCCGCTCGTCTAACAGACGATGAGACCTTCGGTCAGCCGTTTCGGCGGGGTCCGGAGACCCGCGCCGAACAGACCGTCAACAAACTTGGCGGAGAGCCGGAAACACAAACAGCCGCCAAGTCTTTTGGCGGCTGCTTGATTTTCATGGTTTGAATTGTGTGAACGTCCGCTCACACGCGCGCTGGTTTGCCGCCGTCGTCTTTGCCGAGCATTTCGGCGAGTTGGCGGAGTTCCCCCAATTCGCCCTTCCGTTGATCGTCGGTAATGTCCGACGATTCGCGACTCTCCAGCATCCGGCTGCTGCGGACAAACCGCAGGCCCCGGAGCAGAAGCTCGCGTTGCCGATCCGTCAATTCCAACTGCAACAGGTCACTCATCGGATTTTGATCCGCAGGACTGATGAAAGGGACGCCAACCGGTTGCCAAATGGCAGAAGCGTCCACACGGCGAAAATAGTAGCCATTGCCCCGCGGCGTCTCAAGGATTGAATCAGATCCGCCGGGATTTCCCCCCAAACAAACCGGCCATCGGCGGATTCGATTCCCAGCGGTGTGCGGCGGGTTCGTCGTCAACGTCAAACAGGATCGGCCACCGCTCCGGCGAACTTTGCCGGTGTTCGTTGCGCCGGTCCCATCGGCACCACGGGCATGTGCGCCCCAATCGCGTTCGCTTCTCAAATTGGGCGACAGGCCAACGTGGGATCGGCTTCCAGCCTGTCGTAATCACCGGAAATCACAGGCTGGAAGCCCCTGCCACGGGGTGCGTCAACAGGCTGCCAAGCCCGGCTATCTGTTGGCCACAACGCAGACTCTCCCGTTTGTAACGAGAATTCCTTCAGTCACGAAGCATTCGCGGTCGAATCTGGAGATTGCGATGCTTCGTCTCTACCTTGATCGGGGATTCGTGAATGGAAGTCATCAAGGCCGGCGATGGACGAACGGGAATTGAACTGTTCGATGACCCCGGTGAGATCGTCACCGCGCTGCTGCACTCGGCGGGATTCGTCCGGCTGCGGTTGGGCGAGTTCTTGGAACGCTACGAACTGACCGAAGGACGCCACTCGGTTCTCGCGGCGCTGGATCAGGCGGGAGCACGGGGTCTATCCCAGTCCGAAGTCGCCGAGCAGTTGATGCAGTCCGAATCGAACGTCAGTTCATTGATCGACCGACTGCACCGGGACGGATTGGTGGACCGCCGGTGGTCGGTGACGGACCGGCGCAAACGAGTCCTGTTGCTCACCGCCGACGGCCAACAGTTGATTCAACAGGTGGAAGGCGCGCGACACCGGTGGGCCGAAGCGCTGCTGTCCGACTTGGCTCCCCTCGACCGCCAGGCACTCTCGCAGAGTTTGAAACGATTGCCGGGTGGATCGCGCGGCACTGTGACCCAGCGGACGACAACAGTCATTCCGGTGATCGAGGCGGTCCGCGCGGAAGTTCTCTGGCCGGTTCACTCCGCGGTTTCCGACCGCGATCCCAAGTCTCCCCACTTTGCCTTGGAACAGATGTTGTCGACATTGGGTGTGGCGGGCCGGGGGAACGACCAATGATTCCACGGCAGATTCCAGCGAGGGCTGCGCCCCACACCAACGAATTGCAGAATTGCAAATTGATGATTGCAAATTGCAAATTGCAAATTGGAAGACACTGGATCGTCCTTCATTTTGCACTTTGCAATTATCAATTTGCACTTTGCAATCTCTTCACGAACCTGACTCAAAGAGTCAGATTCCGAACTCGAACGAGTCCACGGCGACAGATCCCCGTTCGCGCGGTCGACGTTCGATCGATCGGCCTCCTGCTGGGCGGTCTGCTGTTGCTGGCGGTCAGTGGATGTTCACGCAACTTCTGGCGCACGCAGGCCGACTTCGACGCGCTCAATCTGCTGGAAAACAAGCAGTTCGATCCGCGCTGGCAGATCCCGCGGACCACCGTCGATGCCGATCCTCGAAGCCGGTTCTACGATCCCTACGATCTCGATTGCGAACCGCTTCCGCCCGACGATCCCGCCGCGAACCAGTACATGTCCTGGCTGTATGGGATGCGCGGCTACAAGAGCTGGCACCGCTTCGGCGAATCGATGACGGTTGAGAATCCGCAGTGGCTCGAAAACTTCGGACTTCAACCGGACACGTTTCACGACGTGTTCCGCGC
>JAYTIB010000422.1:0-1739 GCA_043732205.1 Schlesneria sp.
CCCGAAATGCCGTCGGCGATGGGAGTGTCGGAAGACAAAGTGGTCGACGTCGCGATCCACATTCGCGGCAATCCGCTGAAACTCGGCGACACCGTGCCGCGACGGATTCCCCGCGTCCTGCAATCGGCTTCGCCCGCCCACTTCAACGCCGACCACAGCGGGCGCTTGGAACTCGCCCGCTCGTTCACCACGCCCCAACATCCGCTGACCAGTCGAGTGCTCGTGAACCGCGTCTGGCGTTGGCACTTCGGCAAGGGACTGGTTCGCACCCCCGACAACTTCGGTCTGCTGGGTGAACTGCCGACGCATCCGGAATTGCTCGACTGGACCGCTCGCCGATTCACCGAACAAGGCTGGTCGCTGAAGCGGCTGCATCGATGGATCATGCTGTCGAGTGTCTATCAACTCGACAGCCTCGCCGCGCCGGCACTCGTCGAACGCGATCCGGAAAACAGGTTGCTCGGACGGACGGAGGTGCGGCGACTGGAAGCGGAAGAAGTCCGCGATGCGCTGATCGCCGTCAGCGGTCGTCTCGATCAGACAATGAGTGGCTCGCTGTTGACGGTGAAGAACCGGGCCTATTTCTTCGATCACACCTCACGCGACCTGACCGACTACACCAGCCAGCGCCGCTCGTTGTACCTGCCCGTCGTCCGCAACAACATCTACGACGTCTTCCAGTTGCTCGACTACCCCGACGCCGCCATCCCCACCGGAGATCGCACGACCACCACGGTCGCTCCGCAGGCGTTGATGATGCTCAACAGCGATTTCGTCGCGAAGGCCAGCGCCGACATGGCCGAGATGCTGTTGAGTGACACCGGTTCGACCGATGAATCCCGCATCGGCCGGATGTATGTCGCCGCTTACGGCCGCGACGTGACCGCTGTCGAGATCACCGAATCACGCGTGTTCCTGAGCAAGATCGACCAAGCCTTACAGACACTGGTGCCGGATCAGCGGCGGCAGCGCGCGTGGGAATGCCTGTGCCAGGTCGTCCTGGCATCGAACGAATTCATCTATCTGAAGTGAGTCGGCCATGCTTTCGTCAACACATCTTTCGCGCCGACAATTGCTGGCCCGCAGTGCCGTCGGGTTCGGGTCGCTGGCGCTGGCCTCGCTGGTCGGTCAGGAATCCGCCGCGGCTGCCGCGATCGTCGATCCGCTCGCCGCCAGACCATCGCATTTTCCGGCGCGAGCCAAGCGGGTGATCTTCCTGTTCATGAAGGGCGGTCCGTCGCATCTGGACACATTCGATCCCAAGCCGCTGCTCACCCGCGACGACGGCAAGCCGCTGCCGTTCGCCAAGCCGCGCGTCCAGTTCGCGCCGACCGGCAACCTGTTGAAATCGCCCTGGTCCTTCCGGCAGTACGGCGAAAGCGGCAGTTGGGTCAGCGAACTGTTCCCGCACGTCTCCCAGCGCGTCGATGACATGTGCTTCGTCCATTCGGTCCACGGCACGAATCCCGCGCATGGCGGTGCGGTGCTCAAGCTGCACACCGGCAGCGATAACTTCGTCCGCCCCAGCGTCGGTTCGTGGGTCACCTATGGCCTCGGCACCGAGAATCGCAACCTGCCGGGATTCCTCACCATTTGCCCCACGCTGGCGCACGGCGGCGTCAACAACTGGGGAGCCGCGTTCCTGCCCGCAGTCTATCAGGGGACGCCGCTGGGCAACGCCAGCGTGCCGGCCGATCAAGCCCGCGTCCGCTACATCCGCAACGATCGCCTGCCGACCG
>JAYTIB010000423.1:0-4774 GCA_043732205.1 Schlesneria sp.
CGGAGCGACGGGACTACCGTAGTCCCGTCGCTCCGCCGACGGGACGGATCGGGATCACCGGTCGATATCAACGGTGCTTGGTAAATCACCGCGCTCCAACACGTGGCGAACAACGGGCTGAGCATCGCGGTTGGCACTTGCCCTCTTCCTTTTGAATTCCGTCTACCGTCGTCCGCCACCCGCTTTTCCGCTCGCCCACACCGCCAGCTTCTCGCGGAAGATCTTCGAATTGTGCCGAATGTCGACGGGGAACGCATCGTGGTAGAGGATCGATTGGATCACCCGCGTCTGTTCGAACTTCGCGCCGAGTTCCAACAGTTCACGGGTGAGTTGCTCGGTCGGGCCGTGGCGGCGGTCGGCTTCGCGCTCGACGCACAGCACCGGTTCGATGCGCCCAAACCGGATGACGCCAACGAGCGCGGATCGAAACACTGCCGGGTGCGTGTTGAAGATGCCCTCGACCGGTTCCGTGAAGTGGGTGCGGTCGGCCGTGATGACTCGATGCGATTTCCGCCCGCAGAACCACAGGCGTCCCTGGTGATCGAAGTAGCCGACGTCTCCCATCCGATGCCGCATGCGGTCCGTTGCCGGATCGTGGATCTTGGCCAGGGCCGTCAGATCGGGGCGGTGAAAGTATTCCTGGGTCACGTTCAATCCATCGACGACAATCTCGCCGATATCACCCGGCGGCAGAACCAGCGAATCACTCCATGCGGCGATCGGTTCGTCGGTGATGCGGATGATTTCGACTCGCATTCCCGCAACCGGTCGTCCAACACACGTTCCGCCCCCCTTCGCGGTCGTGTGCCGCGTGTCATTCAGGATTTCATCGCTGCCGATCACGGCGACTGGTAGCGACTCGGTGGCACCATACGGTGTGAGGATCTGGACACCCGGAGCCAATCGTTGGACGAACCGCTCGATGATCGCGGGTGACACCGGGGCACCGGCCGAAAGCACGCGGCGAAGCGAAGGCCATCGGACGTCGGTTCCGTCGAAGAACCGTCCGACCCGATTCAGCAGCGCCGGCGAACCGAACAGGTTGGCGACGCCCTGTTGAGCGATTGGATGGGCGATCTCACGCGGGTCGACCGTCGCCGGGCGGCTGAAGTCCATGCGCGGGACGACGGCCGTCATGCCGAGCGCCGGTGCGAACAGTGCAAACAACGGAAAGGTGCAGAGGTCAATCTCACCCGGCTGAATTGAAAAGGCGTTGCGCAGCATGTCGATCTGAGCGGCGAAGTTGCCGTGCGAGTAGACCGCCCCCTTGGGAACTCCGGTGCTGCCGCTGGTGAACAGGATCGCAGCGGGCTCGGTGGCAGAGGTCTCGGTGATCGCGAATGAACTCGGTTTGTCATCGGTCTCGACCTGCTTGGACACGCGCGAATCTCCGGCAATGTGTGGTCGGGGCACAAAGCTGGCGACGTCCCATGCGGTCACATCGCGGCCGAGCCAGCGGCACAAGTTGGCTCCGCGACCGACCGCGATCAGTCGCTTGTGCGACCGTTTTCCCCAGCCGAACAGCCACCGAGCGACATGCGCTTTGGGAATGCCGATGAACGCTTCCGGCTGTGCCTCAGCCAGGCACTTGCCGATGTTCGTCACTCCCATTCCCGGATCGACAAACACCGACACCGCGCCCGCCTTGAACAACGCGAACGTCAACACGAAGAACTCCAGCGATGGCGGCACCATCAAGACCGTGCGAACGCCGCGGCCGACGCCCAGTCGCACCAGTCCCTCGGCCAAACGGTCACTCGCGCGATCGAGTTGCCGGTAGGTGAGACAGTCATAGTTCGACTTGCCGCCGATGTCGCGGCCGACGGGCAGCATCACTGCGGCCTGCTCCGGCCGGCTGCGTGCCATGTCCTGCAAGTGGGTGGCGATGTTGACAGTGGGCATGGCGACGGGGACTTCCGCGAAGTTTCGACCCATTCAAATCGGATGCGCATCCAGAAACGTGCGAATCAGCGGGATCAATTCGTCGCTGGCGTCTTCGAGAATGTAATGGCCGCAGTCGGCATAGCGGTGCAGTTCCGCGTTCGGGAACCGGCGAAGCCATTCCTCAAGGAAGTGCCCGTCAAACACGAAGTCGCGATCCCCCCAGCCGATCAGCATCGGGACGTCCTTCAGCCGGTCCAGAGTGTCGGCGACCTGCGAAACCAAGTCGTACCCGCGATCACCCGGCTTCAGCGGGATGTCCTGCACGAAGCGATGGACCGCGATCCGGTTGGACCACGAATCGTACGGAGCGCAATAGGCGCGCCCGACCGCGGCGGGCATGGGGCGGCGCGTCACGCAGGAACGAACCGCACCCCGACTGAACGCGCTGAAGCCTCGGACCAACAGCGCCCCGAGGACACCGCGCGCCAACTTCAACTGCCACGGGACCGGCTTGGTCTGCGGCAGATGAAACGCGCCGGTGTTGAGAACGACCAGCCGTCGGATGCGCTCGGGAAACTTCGTGGCGTAGGCCATCCCGATCATTCCGCCCCAGTCGTGAACGACCAGCGTCAGGTCGCGCGCGGCGTTCAACTTGTCGAGCCACAGTTCCAGGTCCAAGACCCGCCGGGCCAGCGAGTATTCGTAACGGTCATCGCCCGGCTTGTCCGACAGCCCGCAGCCGATGTGATCGGGGACCAGGCAGCGGTACGTGTCTCGCAGCGCCGTCACGAGGTTCCGGTAGTAGTACGACCAGTTCGGATTGCCGTGCAGCATCACCACGGTCTGGCCGCGGCCCTCGTCCAGATAGTGCATCCGGAAGCCGCCCACATCAGCGTAGTGGTGCGTGAAGTCGTAACCGGGAAGGGAAGAAGGTTGAACCACGAAAGAGACGAACCACACGAAAAGAGGAAGGGGACGGGGAAGAAGGAGGAAGGCGGGGAACCACGAATCTCACGAATGACACGAATCTGAAGAAGGCGGATCAAGAGAACAGGGAACCACGAAAGAGACGAACCACACGAAAGAGGAAGGGGACGGGGAAGAAGAAGGAAGGCGGGGAACCACGAATCTCACGAATGACACGAATCTGAAGAAGGCGGATCAAGAGTAGAGGGAACCACGGAAGTCACCGAAGGACACGGAATGGAAGAGATGCAAACCCAGGTCAGCGGAGTCCTGTTTAACGCATCTCTCCTCATGTTTTCTCGCGTCCATTTCCTTCCGTGCATTTCCGTGACTTCCGTGGTTTATCTTCTTCACCGACCTCTTGTCTTCTTGTCTTCAGATTCGTGCTATTCGTGAGATTCGTGGTTCACCTCTTCACCATTCCAAGGCCAGCATCAGGCAGTTCAGTCCGCTGCCGATGCCGAGGAAGCCGACGCGGTCTCCGCGGTTGAGGAAGCCCCGTTCGTCGGCGATCGCGGCGGTCATCGGCAGTGACACCGTTCCCATGTTGCCAAGATACGGGAACGTGCAAAAGTCCTTCTGCTGGGAGATCCCGAGCGCATTCAAGACCTGCTCGCGATGTCCCTTGCCGACCTGGTGGCAGATCACTTTGTCGATCTGGTCCGATGAGAAACCGATCTTCGTCAGGAACGCCCGCCAGGTGTTCAGCCCGAGGTCGACACCGTACTTGAGGACTCCGATCGAGTCGGTCTGCATGAACTGCGTGAAGGCGTGCGAGACTCGGGCCGGCAGCAAACCGCTGACCCTTTGCTGCACGAGTTGAGGCAGCAGGCTGCCGAACTTCGCGTGTGTCACCGACTGCGGCAGGATGGCATCGACCTTGTTGACGGCCGCCGGCAGCAGCGATTCGAATCCCCAGCGGCAAAGCAGATGATGCTCCGGAGCCGCCTTGGTGACGCCACCCAGCAGCCGATGCCGCTTCTCTCGCGAAAACGACCCGTCGGTCAGCAGCACGGCCACCGCACCCGAACCACCGGTCAGCGTGGCGAGCGACTTGGTCAGCGACTCCATTGTCATGTCTTCGAGCAGCCGCTGAATGGTGTAGTCGATGATTTCGCGGGCGGTCTCGCACGAGACGACCATTCCGGCGCGGATCTGCCCGAGCTCAATCCGGTTCGCAATGTCGACCATGCCGTTGAGCACGCCGAGGCAGGCGTTGCTCACGTCAAACACCGAGGCGTCCGGGCTGATCCCCAAGTTGGCGGCGACACCGCACGCCGTGGCCGGTTCAAACTGTTCGCGGCAGACGCCGGCATAGATCATCACGCCGATGTCGCGGGACGACACATTGGAATGTTCGAGAGCCCGTCGCGCCGCCTCGGTCGCACCCGATGTCAGCGGATAGCCTTCGGGCCACCACCGCCGCTCGGAGATTCCCGTCCACGACTCCAACTGTCCGGGCGAGATCTTCAGCTTCTCGTACAGCGGAGCCAGCCGCTGCTCGATTTCCGCCGAAGTCACCACCACCGGTGCCAGCTCGTATCCAATGGCATCGACGTAAACACGGGAGTATTTCATGGGGACCAGCGGGGCTCGCGGCGGTTCCACCCGAGCAAGATTTGCACTCGGCATGGGGTGTGGAAGGGGTATAGACGGAAGGCACTTTAGCGTATTCGTCGTGGAGAATCACGCGATGACAGGCGATGCGCAGCGCGATCGCCCTTTTCAAAGTCGTAGGGTGGGACCAGCTCGCTTCGAGCGCCGGCCCACCATCAGAAAACACCGAGAATTGCTGGCTCTCCGCCATTCCTGTTGAACAACACCCGTGAGCGGCAAGGCGCTAGCCGCCGGTCATGCAGGAAATCACCGGCGGCTAGCGCCTTGCCGCTCACGTCACACAACTTTCAACACGAATGGCGGAGAG
>JAYTIB010000424.1:0-4774 GCA_043732205.1 Schlesneria sp.
AACAGGTGTATTGAGCAGCGTGCAGCCTAACACGGCTCGGCACTGGAAGCGGCTCAAGGTTGTCGGGCGTCAGATTGCCTTGAAAAATGGGGATTGTCAACCATTTCCATTGAGAAAATCGGAATTTTCGGTAGCGTGATAGGCGGCACGCCGCCTATCACCGATAGCACTGCGTGCAGCCTATCACGATATCCTTGCAAGCGGAGGCGACAAGCATGGCAGGCATGGCAAACGGGGGCGGCACTGAGGTCAAGACCAACGGTGGGGCAACGGATTCACCGTTGGAGGTGGCGAAGCAAATGACGGCGACGATGTGCCGTCAGCCGAAGGAGGCACATTGGCTGGGAGTGCGGATGGAGAACTTTCTGCGCGCCTTTGGGAAGCGGATCGAAGCTGTCGGTACCGCAGATGTCTGCGACTATTTGGAAGGGTTGATGCGGAAGGGTCAGGCGGAGTGGCAGGTCAAGCAGTCACTCGATGCGATCGGCTTGCTGATGAAGTTCGGATACCGCCGGGAGGAATTGTCGATCCCGGTGCTGCGCGAAGCCTGGGGGATGCGGTTGAATCAACGGGCTGGCATTTCGGTGCCGAGCTTGAAGCCCGCGTCGGCGGATGGCGTCGCCACAGTGACTGAGCGGTTGCGGCGCGTATTGCGACTGGCTCACTATGCGATCAAGACTGAGCAGAGTTACACGCAGTTGTGGGAGCGGTTTCAGAAGTTCTCGGGCGGGCGTCCCGACAGCGAGCTCGGGCCTGACGAAGTGCGCGCCTTTCTGGAGAACCTGGCGGTCGAGGGGAACGTCGCCGCATCCACCCAGAAGCAGGCTCTCAACGCATTGGTGTTTGTATTTGGGCAAGTCTTGGGGCGACCATTGGGAAACCTGGGCGACATGGTACTGGCCAAACCCACACGTCATCTGCCTTGTGTTCTCACTGTCGATGAAGTGGACCGGGTGTTGACGGAACTCAAGGACGTACACGCCTTGATTGGGCAGTTGTTGTATGGATCGGGTCTCCGCTTGCTGGAGGGGTTGCGACTGCGCGTGAAAGATGTCGACTTTGACAACGGACAGATCATTGTCCGCGACGGCAAGGGGGAAAAGGACCGCGTGACCGTCCTGCCAGAATCGATTCGCGAGTCGCTGTTGGAACATCTGCGCGGCGTTTGGCGGCTGCATCAACAGGATCTGCGGGCCGGCGGCGGACGCGTGCAGTTGCCTTATGCCCTGGCCGTCAAGTATCCCAACGCCGATCGCGAGTGGTGTTGGCAGTTTGTGTTTCCCGCAGCCGGACTGTCCAAGGATCCGCGGAGCGATGCGATCCGCCGACACCATCTGCACGAAACGTCGATGCAGCGGGCGATGAAGGAGGCGGTCAGGCGCTCGGGCGTGGCGAAGCCCGCCAGTTGCCACACGTTGCGGCACAGCTTTGCGACTCACCTGCTCGAATCGGACCATGACATCCGCACGGTGCAGGAACTGTTGGGTCACAGTGATGTCGCGACGACGATGATCTACACGCACGTCATGAACCGGCCGGGCATTGGAGTTCGCAGTCCCTTGGATGGCCGGCTGCGGGCTGTTCGCAAGCCGCGTTAGGGCCGTTCGAGAATTAACTGTCGCATTGTCGCGGATCGCTCCGTGATCAGAACGTTGGATCGCGGAGCGATCCACGACAATAATTTCTCGAACGGTCCTTAGCAGCGTTATGAAAAAGCCGTAGCACGGACGCCTCGTCCGTGGTTTTCCAGTAGAGATTCGCTCGGACAAGGCGTCCGAGCTACGTGTTTCGAGCCAGTTCCTAAGAAGAAACCTTGCGAGGTGTCCTCGTGCTTAATCTGCTGACCAATCGGAACCGGCTGTGTGATGGCATCTCCCGGCGCGGTTTCCTGCGGGCGGGGGCGCTGGGCGTCGGTGGCTTGGCGCTGCCGGAGTTGCTGCGTCGGCGGGCTCACGGCGCGACCGCTTCGAACCGTGCCCTGGCAGACAGGTCCATCATCATGGTGTACCTGAACGGCGGGCCCAGTCATCTCGACATGTATGACCCGAAGCCGCTCGCGCCGGTCGAGTATCGCGGCGAGTTCAGCCCCATCGAGACGAACGTCCCCGGCATGCAGATCAGCGAGATGCTGCCGTTGCAGGCCCGGATCGCCGACAAGCTGGCGATCATTCGCAACATGAAATTCCTCCAGCAGGGCCACACGCCGCCGGAGCTGAACACCGGGTTTCTCGATGGGAGGCGGCCATCGATTGGGTCGGTCGTGAGCAAGTTGCGCAGCGATGGCGGGCGGCCCGCGCCGATGCCGTCGTTCGTCGCGCTGGGGGACGCCAACTACGTCACCGGGCCGGCGTTTCTCGGGACGGCGCATCAAGCCTATCAGCCGGGCGAGAAGGCGGGCGAGCTTGGCTTGAGCCAGGGGATTTCGCTTGATCGGCTCGGGGACCGGCGGCAGTTGCTGCGGTCGTTCGACAGTCTGCGCCGCGACATTGAGGATGTCCGCGGCAGCCTGGCGGGGATGGACGCCTTCACCGCGCAGGCGCTGGAAATGCTGACCACCAACCGGGCGCGCGACGCGTTCGACATTTCGCGCGAGCCGGAAAGCGTTCGCCTGCGCTACGGCAAGGGAACCGAATTCCTGCAGGCGCGGCGGCTGGTGGAAGCGGGCGTCCCCGTGGTGACGCTGACGCCGAGGAACCGGTCACCCGGCCCGATGTGTAATGGCGAGTGGGACCACCACGATCACATCTTTCGGTGTCTGCGGACGGTCCTGCCGCAGTACGATCAGTCGGTGCATGCGCTCATCACGGATCTCGACGAGCGCGGTCTGCTCGACCGGGTCGGCGTCGTGATCTGGGGCGAGATGGGTCGCTCGCCGCGCGTCGGAACGCAGCGCGGCACTGTGGCCGGCCGCGACCATTGGCCGGACTCGGGCTTTGCCGTGATGGCCGGCGGCGGATTGACCACTGGACAAGTCGTCGGAGCCACCGACGCCCGGGGCGAACGGCCGGTCGGCCGCCCGAACACGCCGCAGAATGTGTTGTCGACGTTGTATCACGTCCTGGGGATTGATCCCGAGACAACTCTGCCCGATCGAAACGGACGCCCGATCTATCTGCTCGACGACCGCCGCCGGGTGGAAGGACTGGGATAGCAGCCGCAGGGCCATCGCCTTTTTCGACGTAGGGTGGGACCAGTTCGCTTCAAGCGCCGGCCCACCATCAGAAATCATCGAGAATGGCTGGTGGGCCGGCGCGGCGAAGCGCCGCTGGTCCCACCCTACATCCTTGCACGGTTCAACACGGCATGGTCCTCTATTGCGCCGGCGTTGTGGTTGCTTTGTGGGCGCTGAGCCGTTATTTGAGGATTGACTGGTTTGCAGGATCGTCCCGTCGGCGGAGCGACGGGACTACAGTAGGCGGGGGCATTGAACGTTCATGATTGACCGGCTCTCGCGCATCCTATTTCGTTTCCGGTATGCGGTCTGGGTGGCCGTTGTGCCGTTGATCGTGCTGTCATGGCTGTTCGTGCCGCCGCTGGAATTCGATCAGACGATCGAAGGCTTCTTTCCCCACGACCATCCGGCGCTGCTGAGCTACGAGCAGTCGAAGCGGGCGTTTGGCGGCGATCAGATCGTGTTTGTCGCGTACGACGACGACCGGCTGTGGTCTCCGGAGGGGATGGACCGGGTGCGCATTCTGGCGGACCGGATTTCGGCGGAGGTGCCGGGTGTCGAGCGTGTGGATGCGGTCGACCAGATGCCTGTTCCGTGGCTGGCGGACAAGGCGGCGGCGGCGGTCGCATCCGGTTCGTTTTCATTCAACGCCATCAAGCAGCGGCTGGGGGGGCTCTGGAACGTTTCGATGCTGGTCCGTTCCGTGGCGGACGAACCGGAGAAACTGGCGGGAGTCCGGGAGCGGATCTGTGTTCACCCGTTGTTCCAGGGCTTGCTCGTGGACGGGGCGGGGCGGATGACCGCCATCATTGTGCGGTTGGATGCGTCCGCCGAAGCGGATCGGCGGCCGGCCGTCCTGGCGCTGCGCCGCATTGCCGATGAATTCGCCAAGGAACAGAAGATCGCGCGAGTCGCTGTCGCGGGGCCGCCGGTTCTGGTCGTCGACGGGTTCGTCAGCCTGGATCGCGACAACCAGACGCTGGGTGTCGTGGCGATGATCCTGATGACGATCATGATGTTGCTCGCCGTCCGCAATCCGTTCTGGGCGTTGTTGTCGTTGATCGCGGGATGGGCGACGTGGGAGATGACGCGGATCTTCATCACGATCTTCCATCTGAAACTGACGCTGTCGGCCGGCCCGATCATCGCGCAGACGGTGGTGCTGTGCATGCCGGCCGCGAGTCACCTCGCGGTGCGGTTCTTCAACATTCTCCACCAGGGTTCGAATCGGCGGGACACGGCTCACGCGACGCTGACAGTGATGTTCACTCCGGTCGCGTGGTGTGCGGTTGCGTCGGCGATTGGTTATCTGGCGACGTGGGCGGCGACGACGGTTCAGCCGGTGGCTCAACTGGGAATCACGATGTTCGCCTGCAACCTGATCGCCGGCGCGCTGGTCTGGGCGTTGTCGGCCGGCGCGATGACGATGCGGCTGCGACGGGGTCCGGAAGAAGCGGCATCCGTCGAACAGGGGACCGCGGCGGTTGCCGAGGGGGTGGGACGCATGACCGGCTGGGTGCTGACTCATCCGGGGACCACGCTGTTCCTGTTCCTCACTCCGGTGTTGCTTGCGACCGCGGGTACGGTCTTTATTCAGTTTGA
>JAYTIB010000425.1:0-12244 GCA_043732205.1 Schlesneria sp.
GCGGCGGTTTCTCACGATCACGTCTCCCGCGTCCCGAGCGATGCGGGCGATGGATTGATCGTCTGAGGGAACGACGCGGGAGAACGCACACAGCTTGCAGCACGCTCGCGACGAGCAACGATGCCAAGCTCGCCCCTGGCTGACGAGCGACGTTGACCAGCGGCTTCCTTCGTTGGGCCTGCATCAACCGAGAGACGTTCCTTCGAGGGCCTGCATCGTGACGGCAGCGGCTTCCTTCGAGACGATCCCCGAGGGACTTCCGGTTGCAGGCCGTTGACGATCCCCGAGCGACGCTCCCCGAGGGCCTGTATCGTCACCTTCTCCACGATCACCGATCACTCGACCGGTCCGCCGTCAACACGATGAGCTGGTCGTTTTCGTTGGTGGACGGTTCGCCACGGCAGCGACTGGCGAGCGATCGGCACCGGGTTCGACCAACGGGCCGGACATCGGCAGCAACGCGGCACAGACGATCCTACGCGGCCGGGCGGTTGATGGTGCTGGTCGATCACCGGGGCATCGAAGAGCAAGATCCAAGACCGGGTGTCGCGACACCTGCAACGGGTGTCGAACCGTTGTTTTTGGTTATGTTCTGGTGTCGGTGACAAGTTGCCGATAGACTACAAAACAGGCACAATTCCACGTTTTTCGAGAGATGGCCGGGAGCTATTAGAAATCCGTTGCTCTATCCAACTGAGCTACGGGCGCAGGCTTGTTTTTCAGGACTTCTTGCAATTTCAGTAGGCCAAAGTGGAATTTGACACCCGCGATTGACACCCGCCGTGACACCAGATGCTACTTTGGCCGGGGAAATGCGCATGACGAAACCTGCGAAAACAGCGAAGCCGAAAAAACCTTACCCCGAGTTTCCGCTGTTCCCCCATGCGACCAAGCGGTGGGCCAAGAAGATTCGCGGGAAGATGAATTACTTCGGCCCGTGGGACAATCCCGACGCGGCGGTCGCGAAGTATCTTTCCGAACGCGACCGATTGCAAGCCGGGTTGCCTCCTGCCGGCGTGACACCCGCTGACACCCGGTTGACGATGCGGGAGTTGGTCAACCAGTTCCTGAACAGTAAGCGCCGGTTGATGGAGAATGCAGAGCTTTCCGCCCGGATGCATCACGACTACTATGGCAACTGCGAAACGGTTCTCGACCTGCTGGGACGGGATACGCTGGTCGAGTCCCTGAAGGCCGAAGACTTCGAGACACTGCGCGCCAGTCTGTCGAAGGGCGTTGGATTGGTCACACTTGGGAATCGAATCCGGTTGACTCGCGTGCTGTTCAAGTTTGGTTACGACGCCGACCTGATCGACACGCCGGTTCGGTTCGGGCCGGGGTTCAAGACGCCCGCCAAGAAACTGCTGCGGGCCGATCGGCAATCGAGGCCCGTTCGTATGTTTCAGGCCGACGAACTGCGGCAGATCGTCGACAAAGCCGATCCGATCTTGACGGCGATGGTTCTGCTGGGCATCAACTGCGGGTTTGGTCAGACGGACTGTTCGTCGCTCCCACAATCGGCCGTCGATCTGGAGCGGGGTTGGATCACGTTCCCCCGGCCCAAGACTGCGGTCATGCGGCGGTGTCCTCTGTGGCCGGAGACCGTCGAGGCGGTGCGCGTTGCCATCGCCAAGCGATCCAAGGCCAAGCGGGACGAATTCGCGGGGCGAGCATTCCTGACCCGGTGCGGGGTTCCATTCGTCCGCTCGGGCTCCGTGGGGTCGGTGATTGATGGTGTGGCGCAGCAATTCCGCAAACTGCTCGTGGACCTGGAACTGGCCGGGAACCGCCGGGCGTTCTATGCGCTGCGGCACACGTTCGAGACGATCGGCGGGGCAAGTCGAGACCAGATTGCCACATCCTACATCATGGGCCACGCTCCCCACTCCAGCGACATGACGGCCGTCGACCGGGAGTCGATCGAGGATGATCGGCTGCAAGCGGTGGCAAATCACGTCCGTGGTTGGTTGTGGCCGGACACGATCACGAAGCCGCCCCGGAAGCCACGAACCACGAAAAAGACACCGGCGCAGGAACCGGAAGCGGTGTGATTCAGCGAGTACCCTCCGCTTCCAAAATACACTTCCGGAAACCGTTGTTGGCGGTGGCTAACTCCGCTTGATGTCCGTGTCCTGTCCACTCTTGAAACGCGAACGACTCTGCCTGACACTCCGTTTCACGGGACCGCGCCATTCGGGTGAGAAAAACTTTGTCAGTACCGGACTTGCGCCACGGAGTCCGTGTTGGTTGAAAGCAGTGAGACTGCGTTCAACCACTTTTACGGACAACCTGACTCAATCCCGCACACAGCATCGCGAATCACCAATGGCCATCAAGAAGACTGAACTCTACAGCTCGTTGTGGAAGAGTTGCGACGAGCTGCGCGGTGGCATGGATGCGTCGCAGTACAAAGATTATGTGCTGGTCCTGTTGTTCGTGAAATACGTCTCGGACAAGTATGCCGGGCAGAAGGACGCCTTGCTGGTCGTGCCGGCGGGTGGCAGTTTTGCCGACATGGTGACGCTCAAGGGCGACAAGGAGATTGGCGACAAGATCAACAAGATCATCACCAAGCTCGCCGAAGCCAACGATCTGAAGGGGGTCGTCGACCAACCGACTTCAACGATGCGGACAAGCTCGGCAAGGGCAAGGAGATGGTCGATCGCCTCTCCAACCTGGTGGCCATCTTCGACACGCCCGCGCTGAACTTTGGGGCCAACCGGGCGGAAGGGGACGACCTGCTCGGCGACGCCTACGAATACCTGATGCGGCACTTCGCGACCGAATCGGGGAAGAGCAAGGGGCAGTTCTACACTCCGGCCGAAGTCTCACGGATCATCGCCAAGGTGGTCGGCGTCGGTGGTGCCACGAGTGCCAGTCAGACGATTTACGATCTGACCTGTGGCTCGGCGTCGCTGCTGCTCAAGGCGCACGACGAAGCCATGCACAAGACCGGGCTGGACCTCGCCCTCAATGGTCAGGAAATGGATAACGCCACGGCGGCGTTGGCCAAGATGAACATGATCCTGCACGATTGCCCGACGGCGGAGATTTGGAAGGACAACACGCTCGCCAGTCCCCACTTCAAGGAGAAGAACGGCAGCCTGAAGACGTTCGACTTCGCCGTGGCCAATCCCCCGTTCTCGACGAAGGCGTGGAGTACCGGCTTCCAACCGGATGCCGATGAATTTCACCGGTTCCCGTTCGGCATCCCGCCCGCGAAGAACGGCGACTACGCCTTCCTGCTGCACATCCTCGCATCGCTCAAGAGCACCGGCAAAGGAGCGATCATTCTGCCGCATGGCGTGCTGTTCCGGGGGAACGCCGAGGCCGACATTCGCAAAGAAATCATCCGCCGGGGGTTCATCAAGGGGATCATCGGGCTGCCTGCGAATCTGTTCTACGGGACCGGCATTCCAGCCTGCATCATCGTCGTGGATAAGGAGAACGCCGCCGCTCGCAAGGGCATCTTTATGATCGACGCCAGCCAGGGCTTCGTGAAGGATGGCAACAAGAACCGGCTGCGGGATCAGGACATCCATAAGATCGTCGATGCCTTCACCCGGCTGGCCGAGTTCCCCAAGTTTTCGCGGAAGTTGCCGCGGACGGAGATCAGCGATCCGAAGAACGACTTCAATCTCAACCTGCCGCGTTACATCGACAGCACCGAGCCGGAAGACCTGCAAGACATCGACGCTCATCTGCGCGGCGGCATTCCCATCCGCGACATCGACGAGTTGGCCAGGTATTGGGACGTCTTCCCCGAAGTTCGGTCAGTGCTGTTTGAGCAAACCGCCCATGAGCCGCAAGGCGCTAGCCGCGGTTCGGACGACGTGCAGCAACAACGGCGGCTAGCGCCGTGCCGCTCAGAAGATTCAGCGTCATCGGGCTATTGCCAGCTCCGAGTCCCGGCCGCCGACATCAAGGCCGCCATCTTCGGCCATTCCGAATTCACCACGTCCAACGAGTCGGTGACGGCGATCTTCGCCAAGTGGCGTAAGGCCAGCACGCCGCGGTTGAAAGCGATCACGGTGGACGGCAAGCCCAAGGCGCTGATCGAAACGCTGTCCGAGAGTCTGCTGGAAGCTTTTCAAAAGGACCAGACCGCCCGGCTGGTGGATCCCTACGACGTCTATCAGCACCTGATGACCTACTGGTCCGAGACGATGCAGGACGACGTATACATGATCGTCGGCGACGGCTGGCAGGCGGCGGCTCAGCCGCGTCAGATCGTTCCGGAGAAAGACGGCAAGACCAAAGAGAAAGCCGACTTCTCGCTCGGCAAGCAGAAGTACAAGGCCGAACTGATTCCGCCGGCGCTGGTGATTGCCCGCTATTTTTCCAACGAGCGAGCGGCGATTGACGAACGAGAGGTTGAGGTCACGACGGTCACTCAGAAGCTGGAAGAGTTGAAGGAAGAGCACGGTGGCGAAGAGGGCTTGCTGTCTGAGGTGCTGGACGAAAAGGGGAATGTCTCGAAGGCTCTTTTGAAGGAGCGTCTGAAGGACACAAAAGGGGACGCAGACGCCAAAGATGAGTTTGATCTGCTCACCGTTTATTTCATCTTGATGGAGGAAGAGGCGGCGGCTCGTTCACGTGTGAAAGAAGCGGAACGGGAACTGGAAAACAAAGTGGCCGCCAAATACGGCAAGCTGACCGAGTCCGAGATCAAGACGTTGGTCGTGGACGACAAGTGGTTGGCGCGACTGGCCGCAGATGTGCAGAGCGAACCGGATCGGGTCTCGCAGTCGCTGACCGGCCGCGTCCGGCAACTCGCCGAGCGTGATGCGTCCCCGCTGCCGAGCCTGACCGAGCAGGTCGAGTCCCTGTCCGCCCGCGTCGCCGAGCACCTCCAGAAGATGGGGGCGGTATGGAACTGAAACCGGGATATAAGCTGACCGCAGTGGGTGTCATCCCGGAGGATTGGCGTGACGGAACGGTCGGCCAATTGATCGAAGATGGGATCATCGAAAAGCCGCTTGACGGGAATCACGGCAACATTCATCCCAAGAGCGGTGACTTCGTCGATTACGGCATTCCCTTCGTCATGGCGAACAATGTTCACGGAGGCCAGGTAGTTCTCGTGAACTGCTCCTTCATCCGAAAGAAACAGGCGGATTCCCTTAAGAAAGGCTTCTCGCGATCGGGCGACGTTTTGCTCACGCACAAGGCGACCATTGGCAACACTGCAATCGTCGGCGAGATACCATTCCCTTACGTCATGCTGACGCCGCAGGTCACGTACTATCGAGTGGCCGATAAGAATCGACTCAACAATCTCTACCTTCGTCACTTTTTCGATAGCACTGGCTTTCAGTCGGTTCTGAAGGCTCTGGCTGGTGGAGGCACCCGCGCCTATATCGGAATCAAGGCCCAACATCAGCTTCCGGTTGTTCTTCCACCAACTGAAGCCGAGCAGCGGGCGATTGCGGGGGCGTTGAGCGATGTGGATGCCCTGATCGGCGCGCTGGACCGGCTCCTCGCCAAGAAGCGCGACCTCAAACAGGCCGCCATGCAGCAACTCCTCACCGGCCACCAACGCCTGCCGGGCTTCGCCCCCGCCACCCCGCGATTCCAGCAAACCGATGTCGGCGAGATCCCCGAAGACTGGGATGTGAAGCCGCTTGCCCAAGTGTTTGAGTTTGAAAGCGGCAAGGCACACGAGCAGTTCGTCGTCGAACATGGTCGCTTCGTGGTCGTCAATTCAAAATTCATCTCCAGTGATGGTGAAGTTCGTAAGTACGCTACCACGAATTTCTGCCGAGGCAGGGTCAACGACATTCTCATGGTCATGAGCGACCTGCCCAACGGAAAGGCTTTGGCGAAGTGCTTCCTCGTTGACCAGAACGATCTCTACGCGGTCAACCAACGAGTTTGTCGCCTCAAGGCTAGGAAAGACGACCCTCGCTACTTGCACTACGTCCTGAATCGCACTCCATACTTCCTTCAGTTCGACGATGGCGTGCAGCAGACACACTTGTTGAATCCGATCATCCTCAAGTGCCCGGTTGTCATTCCGCCGAACATCGCCGAGCAAACGGCGATCGCCGAGGTGCTCTCGGACATGGACGCGGAGCTCGCCGCGCTGGAACAGAAACGGGACAAGACCCGCCTGCTCAAGCAGGGGATGATGCAGGAACTCCTCACCGGCAGGACGCGGCTCGTATGAAAGAAAAACCAAAACATCGAATGGAAAGAGTCGTGGCGCGACGAATTCTTCAAATGGATTTGCGGCTTCGCCAATGCCGACGGGGGCGTGCTCGTCATCGGTCGCAATGATCGCGGCGTGGCCGTCGGCCTCTCCAACGCCGCCAAGCTGCTGGAGGACATCCCCAACAAGCTGCGCGACGTTCTCGGCATCATGGTCAACTTGAACCTGCGCCAGGAAAGCGGCCAGGATCTGTTGGAGATTGTCGTCGAAGCGTATCCGTATCCCGTCAGCTACAAAGGGGAGTATCACTATCGCAGCGGCAGTACCAAGCAGGAGTTGAAAGGCGCAGCTCTGGACCACTTCCTGCTTCGCAAGCAGGGCAAGCACTGGGATGGAGTGCCGGTCCCGCAGGTCAAAGTCCGGAACTTGTCGGGGACTGTGATCGACGGCTTCCGCGCCAGGACGCGCGAAAGCAAACGGCTGCCACTGGCAACGCTGCGCGAGTCCGCCGCGGGACTCATCGAGAAATTACATCTGCTGGAAGCCCAGTATCTCAAGCGGGCCGCCGTGCTGCTGTTTCATCCCGACCCCGAGCGCTTCGTGACGGGCGCATTCGTGAAGATCGGTTTCTTCCGCACCAACTCGGACTTGCTCTACCACGACGAGGTCCACGGCGATCTCTTCAGCCAAGTCGACAAGACGATGGAACTGCTGCTGACCAAATACCTGCGGGCCGGCATCAGCTACCGAGGCATCCAGCGCGTGGAAACGTATCCCGTCCCGGAAGCGGCACTTCGCGAGGCGGTGCTGAATGCCGTGATCCACAAGGACTATTCGAGTGGCACTCCCCTCCAGATCAGCGTCTACGACAACAAGCTGATGCTGTGGAATCCCGGCGAACTGCCACCCGATTGGACAGTGAAGAAGCTCAAGGGAAAGCATCCTTCGCGGCCGTTCAACCCCGACATCGCCAATGCGTTCTTTCGAGCCGGCGTCATCGAGGCCTGGGGCCGAGGCATCGAACACATGGTGGATTCGTGCCGAGCTGCCGATTGCCCGGAACCCAACTTCCGTTGCGAGAGCGGCCTGTGGGTGGACTTCGAGTTTCCGGCATCAATCCCGGAAACGCCGGTAGAAACGCCGGTAGAAATGACGGTAGAAACGCCGGGGAAGATTCTGAATTTCTTAAGAGCGAACCCAAGTGCAACTCTGGCGGACGTTGCGACCGTGATTGGAAAATCATTGAGCACCGTCGAACGTGCCAGTTCCAAGCTCGTCAACGCCGGGAAGCTGCGGTTCGTTGGCCCCCGTAAGGGCGGCCATTGGGAAGTCTTGCCATGACCAATCGCAAACCGAACGCCGCTGATATGTTGGTTGTGGATAGACGAAGAACCGCAGCACTTGCCACGATGAGGACACCATGAGCGCCGTCGGCCAAATCGAAAAGAAGACGCAGCAACGAGTCGTCAAGCTGTTTCACGAGCAGCTTGGCTACACGTATCTCGGCGACTGGGCCGACCGGATCGGCAACAGCAACATCGAACGAGACTTGTTGCAGGCGTCTCTCAAGAAACGCGGCTACGACGACAACCTGATCGGCCGGGCCTTGCACCTGTTCGAGAAGGCGGCGGGTGACACCAGCAAGAGCCTGTACGACCGCAACAAAGAGGTCTACGGACTGCTCCGCTACGGCGTGAAGGTGAAGCCTGATGTCGGCGAGAACACTCAAACCGTCTGGCTCATCGACTGGGAGAATCGGCAGCAGAATGACTTCGGCGTCGCGGAAGAGGTCTCGGTCGCCAAGGCCAATGCGAAGGCCAACGACAAACGACCGGACATCGTGCTTTATGTGAACGGCATCGCACTCGGCGTGCTGGAGTTGAAGCGGTCCACCGTGTCCGTCGCCGAAGGGATTCGCCAGAACCTCGACAACCAGAAGAAAGAGTTCATCGAGCCGTTCTTCTCGACCATGCAGTTCTTGATGGCGGGCAACGACACCGAAGGTCTGCGCTACGGCACGATTGACACCCGCGAAAAGTACTTCCTGTCGTGGAAAGAGGAGAACCCGCAGTACGTGCTCGGCCAGCCGACTGATCGGAAGTACCTGTCCAACTCAGAATGCGAAGCGGGGGCGAGCCTGCTCGATTGCGCGCTGGCCCGACTCTGCCACAAGTCGCGATTTCTGGAGTTGATCCACGACGACGTGGTTTTCGACGCGGGCACCAAGAAACTGTGCCGACACAACCAGTTCTTCGGCGTCCGTGCCGCTCAGAATTTCGTCCGTCGCCTGGAGGGGGGAATCATCTGGCACACGCAAGGCTCGGGAAAGAGCCTGACGATGGTCTGGTTCGCCAAGTGGATTCGCGAGAACGTGACCGATTCGAGGGTGCTCATCGTCACCGATCGGACGGAACTGGACCAACAGGTCTCGACGGTGTTCGGCGGTGTCGGTGAGATGATCTATCGCACGTCGAGCGGCGCGGACCTGATCGCGACCTTGAACGCGAGGAAGCCGCGTGCCGCGCGAATCATGTCATCGACCGCATGGTCGCCCATGCGCTGGGCCAGATCGACGACCATCTTCACGTGTACCAGTGCCGTCGCCTTGATCAGGACAGATGCGGCCTGCTGGCGAACCTCGTTCTCGACATCGGCCAGTCCACGGTTTTCGAGCAGCTTGCGACAGGCCGCAGCCGTCGACGCGGTGCGCAGGCCCTGTTCGAGGAGCAAGACCTCGTACCCTGGGCCGTCGATGACTCTGAACCTGCCACCCTGTCGCCCGTTTGGCATGTCCCCTTGTCTGTTGGCCGATGAGTTCGCGCGCCGATACACTTGGCGACTCTGATCGACACTTCCCGAGGAACTCCGCGCTGTGGCTGATTCTGTTGTTTCTTCGTCCGGCGATGTGTCTGCCGAACTGGTCACGAAGTTCGTCGCTCGCTGGCAGGCCTCGGAAGCCGCCGAGCGGGCGAACTATCAACTGTTCTTGTCGGAGTTGTGCGGTCTGCTGGGAGTCCCGCAACCCGAGCCGACGAAGGCCGATGTTTCGCAGAACGCCTACGTGTTTGAGCGGGATGTCACGTTCCAGAATCCCGACGCCACGACGAGCATCGGCCGCATCGACCTCTACAAACGCGGCTGCTTCGTGCTGGAGGTGAAGCAGGCGAGCGAGCAGACCACGGACGACGATCCGTTTGAACTCGTCGCCAAGCCGAAGAAGACGAAGAAGGGAACGGCCGTTCGCGGGACGAAGGGCTGGGACGACGCGATGGTGAAGGCCCGAGGCCAGGCCGAACAGTACGCCCGCGCGTTGCCGACCGAGGAAGGTTGGCCGCCGTTCCTGATCGTGGTCGATGTGGGGCACTCGATTGAACTGTTTGCCGACTTCACACGGTCGGGCAAGACGTACTTGCAGTTCCCCGATCCCGGCAGTTTTCGCATCCCGTTGGACAAGCTCGGCGATCCCGAGCAGCGCGAGAAACTGCGGCTGGTCTGGACCGATCCGCTGTCGCTCGACCCGAGCCGACGCAGCGCGAAGGTGACGCGCGAACTGGCCGATCGGCTGGCGAAGCTCGCCAAATCGCTGGAGGCATCGCAGTACGAGGCCGGTCGCGTGGCGCAGTTCCTGATGCGGTGTCTGTTCACGATGTTTGCGGAGGATGTGGACCTGATCCCGCGCGACAGCTTCAAGACGCTGCTCGAAAGTCTGCGGAGCGAAGTCCACAACTTCCCCGACATGGTGCGCGAGTTGTGGTCGGCGATGGACAAGGGGACGTTCTCGCCGATCCTGCGGCAGAAGCTGAGACGTTTCAACGGCGGTCTGTTTGAGGACTGCGAAGCTCTGCCGCTCTTGATCGAACCTTAGTCAATGAGCCGATCAGCGTCGGGAACATCGTCAGTCTTTTTTCTCAGTCCAGCGGATGCTGACGTTGTTCCCTGATGAAACGCTTGTCGTCGTTCTCGCTCAGCTTTGTAGCGGTCCAATTCAGACTTGAGATCACTGCGTTGTACATCCAAGTTGGTTGTGTCGCCGGACTTGCCTGACTGATTCGCACCGCTTGCAGCATCCCCTGCTGCTGTCGCCTTCAGCTTGGCAATTTCCGCGTCGAACTGACTGAGTTCGGATTCTCCGTTGTGGATCAACCAATCCAAGTCCTGGTCAGCGAACCAAGCGTCGTCATCGAATCCCATCGACGCGAACGAACGGAAAAGGCGTGAGTGCAAGTCACGCCGAAACTCTTCTGTCAGCGTGGCGACACGATACTTTTGAAGCGCCAATTTCCGTTCATTGTCAGTTGGAACTCCAATTGTGTGGAGCGAATCCAATTCTGCGTAATAACGGCCAACATCTTGTCCGGGAATCTGACCAAGGTAAAACCTGTCGGGAGCGCTTCTGCCATCACGGATCGCGGTGAGGAAATCGCGAATCCCCAGAAACGAATCGACTCCCTTTGGAGGCCGTTCTTTCTTACAGCAGATCGCGGCAACGATCACTTGGGATTTGTGAGCGGCAACGCATGGCCGAGAAATAACAAGAGACAACTGAGCGCCTCGCGTTTCGGCACGTCCCCCGTTCTCATCCCACTTCTTTGACGTCGTGTAGAGCAGGACTCCCTTGAGAACGTCTCCCTGAGTAAGTGGAGCGTCGGGATTTGGCGTCTCAAGAATCGGCATCTTCCGCCTCGTAGAAGGCTCGAATTGCATCGTCCGTCTGCAACGACTGCGGAGTCCATTCGATAAACTCGGTGGCTTCGTGATCCCAGTCTGCAATTGGTGTTCGTGACCAAACCTGACTGAGATCGACGATTGGCTGCGTCCAAGCTCCTTGGGACAGAAAGTTGAATCCCGTCGTGTTGGGATTTGAGTTCAGAACGTGATGTGCCTTAATCAGCGAGGTGACGATCAATGCGGAACCCGCTGTCGCGAAGGCAGGACGCATTCCGCCCCACGTACCCTGCACCCATTTCGCCAATGCCTTGGTTGGGCAATGAACCACTTCCCGTACGTCGCATTCAAACGAACTTTCGTCGCTCGCTTGGTCGTTCATCCAGCTTTGGTTGTCAATTGCACCGGTAAAACCAGACTGTCGTATCTGGCGATGCGTCGGAACAGCAAGCGGCAAAGTATTCATAATTCGTGTTTCGTTGTGTCTTGGACAATCTCGACGGCAAGATCCCTTGCCTGATTCCATTTTCGCAGGTGTTGTTCGATGAGATCCGGAAGAATTCCGGATTTCGGCAATTCCAAATGAAAGTTGAACGCGAAGAGAAGGCGTTGGGTAGTGTCATCGGCGGTTTGAGAATCGCCATTGGAAGTGAAAACATCCACGGGCGTCACATTCAGCTTCATCCGAAGGCCGAACACGTCTCGACTGGCATAAG
Source organism: Schlesneria sp. (assembly GCA_043732205.1). Taxonomy (GTDB): domain Bacteria; phylum Planctomycetota; class Planctomycetia; order Planctomycetales; family Planctomycetaceae; genus Schlesneria. Next base: position 11,533 of record JAYTIB010000425.1, read on the forward strand.
TCCCGAACGTCGCATCATCACTGTCGAAATGACAAAACAATGGGTTGTCTGGCTTGAAGAACATCCGACGCGCAACCGTTTTTGTCGGGGTTGTATCTGACCAAACCTGCCACTGGAAGTTCAGCCCCAATGCAAAAAATGGCGTCTCCGGCAGAAGTTTAGCGATTTTGCCAACCTTGCTGACGACCAAGGTTTGTTCATCTTCGTGTGTCGTACGTGGAACAAATTGCAATTGGGGTGGCAACACGAGAAGGCCGAAACTCGGTGTCTCGACCTTGGCTACGTCATCGCTGAAAAGACAACCAGGAAGTCGCTGCTCCTCCTCGACAATACCGTGTCGAGTGAGCCAAAGCTCCGAAAAAATTGAGGGGTTGAATTGCCGCGCGACAACGACGACATTCGCGCCAGCCGACTGCACCTGCATGGAAAACTCCACTACACCGGCGTTAAGTTATTCACCGCAGTCCTTTGCCGATCATCGGACGCCAGACGATAACAAGTTTACGCCGCAAAACTGAAGCCTGTTGGCAAGTTCTCCTCTCAATGCCATTTCTGCTGATTCGCTCTCAGCATCATGCGACGCCTACGGCTGGCCCGTCACGCTGTCCGACGAAGAGATTCTGGAACGGCTGGTCGCACTCAACGCCGAACGAGCGGCGGAAGAAGCACGCGGGCTGATCCGCTGGCTGCGGCCCGACTTTCAGAACCGGTC
>JAYTIB010000426.1:0-4772 GCA_043732205.1 Schlesneria sp.
GGCGTCGGCAAGGGAGGCTACGTCCCTCTTCAGGACACGGTGTATTCGATTCGACACCGAATGGTTGGGTCTGGGAACCGCCTGCGTCTCGATCGCAATGGCCTGCAATACGACTCGACGGCGAATGATTTTATCGAGAAGAAATTTGTCCGGGTCTTCGATGGCCGAGAGCGTCGCGAACTGTTTCAAAAGGTGACTAATCCGGACAATCCGGGCGGCTTCTTGAACAAGGGCCAATTCTTTGACGATGGTTCGTATCTTGGCATTCAACCGGTGGTCTTTTCGTTTCGACCGTTGAGAAGGGAACTGGGCGGGGTTGATCTGTCGGCATTCACGATGTCCGATGAGCGAGGCTCGGTTCACGGCATTGCCTGCCAGATTCTGGAACATGTACTAGGCCCAAATCGTGTGGACCGTCTTTGGATCGCCAAAGACGGTGACTTCCGCATCCTCCGCCGGCAACTTGGGAAGCGGGAGCGACCTCTTGAGGAGTTGACACTCGCCTACGAGCAGATTCCGGAAGCAGGATGGCATTGTACCGGGTGGACATATTTAGAACGCTCGGGAGGTGAAACTCCCGCTCAAATTAGTGTCTGCAAGGCGCACAAGTTCGACCTCAACATCGCCGTTGACGAGGCGGAGTTTCAGTTTGAATTCCCGGCGGGTGCGTTGGTGCATTACGAAGGATCGAGGAACTATTCGATCGCGCTCCGCGATGGCTCGCTCAGGCCGATCACCAGTGGGGAAATGGCAGCCGGCACCAGCCGAGAAGCGCTGATGAAAACTCCACCGCTTCCGGAGGCAACTCCGAATCGACGTTGGTCAACCACACTGATCGCGGGACTCTCCGCGGCGGTGGTTGTGATAGCCCTGTCGGTTCGGTGGTATCGGCGGCGACATGAGTCGTGAACGGAATGTTGCATCCCATTAGATTTTGACCCGAGATGTATCGGGTTACGTCGGCAGCGTTTCTTGTAAGGAGATGTCGAATGGCACGCGCGTGGAGTTGGGTGGTGTTGTTGGTCGCAGTCGTTGCGGGTGGATGGCTCGGGGAATTGGCCAGTGCATGTACCGCTGACAATTGCTCGGTTTGGGGCACTTGGACAGATAAGACAAGTGCCACCGACACAGAACATTGGTGGTACAGTTTGACAGAAGAGGGGCCCTGTGCATTCAAGGGGAATACGCTGAACGGCACGCCGGCGAATGTGGACGGAATGACGTCCTTAAAAAAGTACAAGAAAGTCGCTCCGGAGCAATCAACATGCACGGAATTCTGTTACAGCACCGGGGCCAGCGATGTCGGAACTCTTTCTTGTACGAGCATTGTCACGTACGGCGTAGACCTCGACAAAGAGTGCTATGAAGGGTGCCGAATGATCCGTACCGGGTTTTGAGTGGCACGGAATTGGATTGTCGTTGTGGTGGGGGAACGGGGCTGGGCCGACGGGCAGCCCCGGTTTCTTTGATGCTCTTACCTGTCCCGCCGTCGGCAGCAGACGTTGAGTGGCGATTCCGGATCGTTCGATTCGCAGGAGCAGTAGTGTTGGAGGGTGACGTGCATGCGACCACGAAGAGGATTCACGTTGCATGAGTTGATCGCCGTGATGGGCATCATTGGTGCCCTGCTGGCATTGCTGCTGCCTGCGATTCAGCAGGCGCGAGAGGCTGCGCGGCGGATGGTCTGCCGCAACAATCTCAGGCAGATTGGCGTGGCAATTCACAATTATCATGGCGTTCACGACTGTTTCCCGCTTTCACAGATCACCACTTTTCAAGGAAACGGCAGTTGGAGAAGTTGGCAATTGGCGCTGCTCCCCCATCTGGATCAACAACCGTTGTATGCGACGTTGGAACACCGGAGTCCGCACGACTCCATCCAACAATATTTTCTGAAGCATGGAACAATCATTCCCGGGGGGGACACGCCGATAGCGGTGCTGAAATGCCCGTCATCGCTGCTCTCGGCGAATGCGATTGATGTCGGCCCGGCAGTACTGCCGCCGTACGTACGGGGATACGCCACCACCGATTACAAGGGCTGCGGCGGCGCGTTGCAGTTCGCGGGCGTCATCCAGTGGCGGCGTGTGCGAATTGCCGATGTCACCGACGGCACCAGCAACACGATCACCGTGGGTGAAGCATCGTATCCCGGTCGATCAGGTGACCGGTTTCCGTTATGGTTGGGAGTCGCGACTTACACCAACGAAACGGACTTCGACGGACGCTGGCCGATGAATTGTGTCCCGTCATTCTCCGGTCGGTTCTGGGTGAATGCCCAGTATGACGCGTGTTCTCTCAGCCACCACCCAGGAATCGTTCAGTTTCTGTTCGCGGATGGTTCAGTTCGGGCATTGCCGCAAACGATGGATCGGGTGGTCTACAGCCACCTGTGCGATCGGAACGACGGCGAAACCATTTCGCTCGAGTTTTGACTGAGTGCTGAGTCTCCCGCGAACGGCGCGAATGAAGAAGTCGGCCTACGAAAAAGTGGCAAGAAGCGGAGCGCCAACCGAAAACGAAGGCCCCGATAGTTTTCAACCAATTCGTTCTCGCGCGAGTCGGTCCGTCCCACCGTCTGCAATGCTCGCCATCGGTCGAAGTGACGGGATGCCGCACGAACACCGACAGATCGGCATGGTTACCCGAACAATTCCATGATCGGTTTGCCCGTCGTCAAGGCGCGCAGGATGCCGCTGGCGTCCTGCGGATTGTTGATGGGAATGTCGAGGGCGTGGTAGATGGTCGCGGCCAGCTCCTCGGGACGGACCGGGTTGCTGGTCGGATACTCACCGCGCTTGTTGGACTTGCCGTACACATTCCCGCCTTTGATGCCCGCTCCGGCGAGGATCGAAGAGAAACACTGGGGCCAGTGCTGCCGTCCTGGTGGATCCTGCTTCAGGACATTCGGCGTGCGGCCAAACTCGCCCGTCACAACCACCAGCGTCTCGTCCAGCAGGCCGCGGTCGCTGAGATCGGAAAGCAGTGCGGCCAGCGCCTGATCCAGACGCGGCAAACAGAATCCCATCCCGTAGGAGCCGTTGCCGAAGGCGTTCCCCATGCCCATGTTTCCGCCGTGCATGTCCCAACTGCTGCTCGGCGGACCCTGCTTGTCATACTCGGCCTGTCCGGTCCAACCGTTGACGGTGACGAAACGGACGCCCGCTTCCACCATGCGCCGCGCGAGCAGCAGATTCTGACCCAGCGGATGCATCCCATAACGCTCGCGAACCCCGGCCGGCTCGCTGCTCAAATCAAAAGCATTCCGGCCTTCAGAGCGTGTCATGGCGTCATAGGTCTTCTCACGCAGGTCGGACCAGTCCTTCACCTGCTGGTCCTGGTCCAGCCGGGAGGACTCAAGGCCGCTGAGCAGCGTCTTGCGATGGCCGAATCGAATCTCGTCGAAGGTGTTGTAGAGCTCCGGCGGTTTGAAGTCTTTCATCGCCGGATGGTTGTCCGCCGAGCCCACAAACAGGGGCGCATACGCAGAACCCACGTAGCCGCCAATGCCAATGTTGGGTGCGCAAAAGACCGGCGGTCCCACGCATTTGATGAGCCACGCATTGGATATGAAATTGCGCGTGCTGGGTTTGTGTTTGGCAACGAACGAACCCAGGTAGGGGTGCTCGTCGGGCACGCCCTCCTGCACCCGCTTTTCCGATTGGCCGCTGAGCAGATTGTGCATCGCGTCGAAGTGATTGCTGATCGCTCCCGGATGCGACATCGAATTGATGAGCGTGAAGTGGTCGGTCACCTTGGCCAGTTGCGTGTGCATCTCATTGATGAGCATGCCCGGCACTTTGGTCGCGATCGGTTCGTACGGTCCGCGATAATCCAATGGGGCTTCGGGCTTCATATCCCAGGTATCAACGTGACTCGGGCCCCCGCAGAGCAGAACAAAGATGCAGGACTTATTCGAGGCGACGGCTTTGCCCGAAGCGTCGACCTTGTCGCTCCCCATCACGACTCCCGGCATCCCGAGACTCAGCGTGCCCAAGCCGCTCGCGATGAGGGCTTGCCGTCGGTTCAATTGCAAATCGTTCATGCAAAAACTCCCCTGTCCGGATAGACGACTCGAGCGAAGATTTCTCTGCCAGACGGCCGGTCGAATGGGTCAGTCGGTCGTCGTGGAAGTTGACTCAACCATGCAAAGTCCCACCGTGTTTTCCTGTGTGTTCCGACACGGACTCTAGTCGATTCACCTCCGCAACTCCATCATTCCGTCGCAGACTCGGCGATGTCTTATACCTTTCGCGGTCGTGAATGAGAGGTTTTACGTTGAGCGCCTACACTGGCGGCTAGCGCCGTGCCGCTCAGTCAGACATCCAACTCGAAGGGCGCAGAGCCACGAGTCCATCAGCAGCGCGAGGTAGCCAACCGGTCCGCTCATGCACAGCCGATGGCCGCGGAGTGGGAGTTGTGTGGCCGAGCGCAAGAGCAAGCGACGGACGGGAATCAGGCGCGTCCGTCGCGTCACGCCTTGACACCGAAGTTCGGAATCGACAGCGCCGCCGCCGCGATCTCGGTCAGGAAGCGACCGGCGGCGCGAGTCAGAAACACAGCAGTCACAGCAGATTGACCACTCGGTCAGCCAGGCCCTTGTCGCCGAGGATGATGTTGAGCTTGCCATTCGAGGCGATCTTTTCGAGGACTTCCAATTCGCGCAGCCGCATCAGGGTCGGGCTGTCCGCCAGCAGCTTGGCTGTGTTGGCCTGGCTGCGGATGGCCGCCGTTTCCTCGCGCCGCGAGATCAAGTTGGCCTCGGCCGCCTT
>JAYTIB010000427.1:0-4767 GCA_043732205.1 Schlesneria sp.
GCGTCAGGCGGTCATCTGGCGCAAGCTCTCGTTCGGAACACAGAGTGCCGCCGGCAGCCGCTTCGTCGAAACCCTGCTGACCGTGATCGAAACCTGCCGCCAACAACACCGCCCCGCCTTCACCTTCATCACCGAAGCCATCCAACGCCGCCTCAACCACCAACCCGCCCCTTCGCTACGCAATGGTTCGTGAACGGTTACACCGTGCCCGCCCATACCTCGAACGTCTCTATCCGAAAGGGCCCGAGAATCGGTGGCAGGAGCTCAAAGAAGTCGTGGCCGCCGCGACCGACGATCCGGCGATCCGACTGCGGATCATGGAAGACCTGACCGGCAAGAAGATCAAGATTCCGTAGGTGCGATGCTCACGCCGCCATATCGTGCTGCTGAACCGTGCAGTCCCTTGCACACCGCTGGGCATCGCGGTCAACGTTTCGTCGAGGGAGCACGTTTCATGACAGCATTCTTTCTCTTCTGGTCACTGTGCGGGCTACCTCCCGAGGCACCTCGGCAGGACGAGTTAAAAGATGAAATCGTTCGGCTCGAAATGTTGTGTCAGCAGTGTGACCATCGCGGATTGGAGAAAACTCTGTCGGAACTGAATGACAAGTACGACGCCCGGGGATCGGCAGCGTACGTGCATGCCCTGAGCCGGATTGTCATCGCGGTGCAAATGGCGACGATTGGGCACGAGCCCGCCTTCAAAACGCTGGTGACGAAGTATGCCGACATCGTCGTGGGAAAGGTTGGCGAGAAGGAGACCACGGCGGAGTTTTGCGGGGACCAACTGGCGGCGTTTGTCGAGGTGTATTGCCGGTTGGAATTCGCGCCGCGCATGTCGGACAAGGAGCGAGCCGCACACGCGGTCGCATTGCTGACAAAATGGGATGAACTCGCGACATCCATTGCGCACTACTCGCCATACGACCCGGTCAAACCCGCCGTGAAAATCAAGCCGTACTTCCCCCCGCCCAGTTATACGGGGAGCTTTACATTTGGCGAGTCGCCTGAAGGGATCAGCGATCCCACGGTTCGGCGCGAATACGCAGAGTTCCTCAAGAAGCGAAACGAGTTCGTGGCCAACAGCGTCCGTCTCCAAGATCTGCGATCGCTACAAAAGGAATACCATCTCAATGCGGCGGAGCATCTGGCCCGGCTGTACGCATCGCAACCGGCTGGCCAGGCGGCGGTGATGCAACTCATCAAGGACAACATCCGCGACAAACAAGTGGCGGCGGATTTGATCCAACTCGTGAGGACGGCGCTGGCTCAGGAAAAAAAGGCACGGCTTGGCGCGGCACAGCCATAGTCGTCCGAACTCGGGTATTCATGCTTAACTCGCTGAATGTGAGCAACGCCGCATGGTGCAATTGTTTGTCTTGTACATTCTGTTGGGACCACCGCCCGCGTTGCAGAGACTCATCGTGCTTCCCGGCGACGACCACCGGTCCGCTTTCGCCCCCGGTCATCAAGCTCGTGCGCGAGTCCAATCGCAGTCCGGCCTTTGGCTTCTCGCTGCCGTGGCATTCGTGACACTTCGCGATCAGCAGCGGCCGGACTTTGGCCTCGAAGAACGCGCCATCGGAGGCGTCGTCGGCGAGTGACACATTCGCCGGGGCGAGACACCAGATCGCGATCAGTCCCAGTCCCGTCAATCGCATTTGGCACCCCATCGAAACCCCGGCTGCATCGAAGGCCGCTGCTTGATCCCGCGGGACACACGCGGATCGCGATTACATCGTGTCCGAGTCCCCAAGAGAGTCGGGACGCGGGAAACCGGCCCGACGATTCTCAACCGGCTGATGAGGGCTGTCAACGAACCGGACAGCCGCGCAGGTCGAACGCCATTTTCAACGTAGGGTGGGACAAGCTCGCTTCGAGCGCCGGCCCACCATCGGGAAACATTGCGAAGTGCTGGTGGGCCGGCGCGGCGAATCGCCGCTTGTCCCACCCTACATCCAGGCGAGCATCATCAAGGCATTGCCCCATGCGGCCGCGCTACTCGTCGTTCGTCTGATAGATCCGCAGGAAGCGATAGTAGACTTCCAGGCACATCGTGCTGACCGCGGTCGAATACAGCCGGCCGCCGATGGGGGCCCACTTCCCATTTGGATCCCAGCTTCCCGCGAGCGGTCCCTGTGTGCGCTGCAGTCCGACGAGCATGTCGCGCAGGCCGCCGTTCCACTCGTCCCACGGCTGTCCGTCGTACTGGAACATGGCGAGTGTGCCGTAGTACCAGTAGTACTCGTCGTAGACAGTCAGTCGGGGCAGGTTGCGCCGCAGGTAGGCCACGGCCTCTTGGGACGAACCGTCGCCGGGACGAATGCCGAACATTTGGCGGCAGAACAAGGCTTCGGCGGTCATGGCGGGGGTGGGAGGTTCATTCACCTTGTAACCGGCCAGACCGCCGCGTGTTCCCAGCGACCGTGCTTGCAGAAACTTCGTCATTCCGCGGCGGGTGGCTTCGGGGACCGGAATCCCGGCGTTGACCGCGCTCTTCAAGGCCATCAACTGCCAGCCGAACATGCTCATGTCGCTGTCGCTCCCCTTGTCATAGCGCCAGCCGCCGTCGGTGTTCTGCATGTCGCAAATGAGCCGCACGGCGTCGCGCACCGCTTCGCGCAGTTCGGGGAAGGAAGCGGGGTCGCTCTGCATGCCATACGCTTCGGCGAGGGCGAACGTCGCGATCGCGTGGCAGTACATCATGTCGTACCGGGTGGCCCGGCCGCCGAGATAGCCATTCGATTTCTGCTGAGCGATCATCCACTGGATGGCCCGCATCACCTCACTCGAGTATTTCCCTTCCTCGTGCGTGTAGCCCGCGCCGAGGAATGACAGGATGACCAGCCCCGTGATGCCGGAGTCGGCGTACAGGCCGCCGTCGAGTCGATTCTGTCCCTGCGGATCTTTCTTCGCGGCCCCGCCTCCGTGGCGGGCGGAGGACCAATGTCCCTGCGGTTCCTGAATGCTGGCCATCCATCGCAGACTGGCTTCCACCGCTCGTTCCGATTCCTCGGAGCCACCGTTCTTCAAGGCGATCTCTTTGCGTTGTTCAATCCGTCGTGAACGGTACGTTTCCGGGTCGCGCGTTGGCGTGCGGGATGTCGCGGGCGAGGTGTCGATGCGGGCCAATTCGGGACTTGGGGTTTGACCGGGAATCTCCGTGCCGGTCGATGTGCGTGAAGCCAGCACTTGGTCCCGCGGCAGACTCGGCACCGATGGACTAGATGGACTCGACTTGGCGGGGGGATTGGGTTCGAACTCCGGATCGGTCCCGGCGCGGCTGCCTGCTCGCGTGAACTTCTCCGTGCGGCGGTTTCCCGTGGCGACCGCAGACGTTGACGATGGCGAACTTCCCGCGTCGGCCAAATCGGCGGGGATCGGGTTGGGATCGCTGCGGCGGCGGATCCGGTCGTCGGGTGCTCCGACAGGCTTGGGGACCGCGAATTCGGGAAGAAGCTCATCCGGCAGACGGAGCGCGGCTCCGGCTTCGATCAACGGTGCCGTCCGCTCCGCCGCGCCGCGCTGGGGTTCGACGCGCGTCGAAACATCGATCGATGAGTTTTCGCGATTCACCTGCTGGCGGCTGGCTGCCGTTTGAGTCTGCGATTCGGGTCTCGCTTCGGGCACCGGTTGCTCGATGTCTGACGACGGACGAGCGGGTGACGTGGCCGCGGCACTGGCAATCGATTGCTGGGCAGGCGTCGGCGTCGGTGCCTCGGGACGTGCCGGCAGATCCGGTGTCTCGGGCAGGATGGGATCGAGAGTCGGGGCTTTCTCGACCTGCGGTGTTTCGACCGGCGACGGTTCCTGATCGGGCCGCTGCAGGCGGGTGATCTCGGTGTCCAGCGGTTGTGTGGAGGAGTTCCAGACCGGGCGCGAGGAAGATCCGGAGTCCGCCGAGTTCTCGTAGTCGCTGGCCAATGTGACGCGGACCGCCGGCTTGTCCGGTGTACCGGGCGCTGCGGACGTCGTCGGCAGGTTCTCGACCACGGTGGCCCACCCCAGTCCAAGGCAGCAGTGCAGCAGCAGCGACAGGAAGAACGACTTCGCCGTCGCGTTGTGGTCGCCGTATTGAGTCCCCCACATCGAGAGCAGTTGCACCGTCGCAAACAACGAGCAACAGACCAGGGCCACGCGCAGCACCAACTCGCCCGTGGACAAGTGTCCCGCGCTCTGCATGACCAGATCCCACAATCGCGTCACCGACTCGGGCATTACGATTCCTGCTTCCTGGGGAGATGAGCGACCGAGATGTTGCGAATTCCCGCCTCCTTGCAGGCGGAGAATGCGTCCATGATCTGTTGGTAGCGGCACCGGCCGTCGCCGCGAATGATGACCCCCTGGTTGGGGAATCCGGCTTGGGCGGCACGAAGCATCGTGGCGAGAGCCTCGGTGGTCAGCGGTTCACCCTTCACGATCACCTGACCGTTCTCGGCGACATTCAGCACGATCTCATCGGGAGCCCCCGTCAGTGCCGAATTATCCGCCACGGTGGGAACCTGGATGTCCGTCTGCCGTTCCTCTTCCGAGAACTTCGTTCCGACCATGAAGAAGATGATCAGCAGCATCACGACATCGAGCATCGACGTGAGATCGATGGTCGGCTCTTCCAATGGTCCCGTCTTGAGAGGCATACAACCGCTCCCTCGGTTCTAGTGGTCGAAAAACTTTCATTTGCCCCGTAGCACGGACGCCTCGTCCGTGCGGAACCTTCGATACCGATGGACGCACGGACGAGGCGTCCGTGCTACAGCAACCCGGCAA
>JAYTIB010000428.1:0-4764 GCA_043732205.1 Schlesneria sp.
GGCAACAGCGTGGCGGAAAACGGAACGCCGGCGACTTTCGTGGTGAAGACTTGCGCACCGTCGGCGGGGTTCAGGATCGTCAGGCTGCCGGATCGGCCGCAGGTCAGGAGTTGGCCGCTGGCGAGACATTCCCGGCGATACACGGCGTCCGGGGCGACGAGCGGCTTGAGTGGCTGGCCGTCGGTCAGGTTCCAGAGGCGAATCTGATTGTCTTGGCCGGCGGCGGCGACGGATTGGCCGTTGGCGCTCAAGGCGAAGTCGAACAATGCCGGTGGTTTGTCGCCGTCGGCGGCGGCGACGATCAGCTTGCGAAGCTCGGCACCGTCCGCCGCGTTCCATTGCCGCACCGTGCCGTCCGCCCCGGTGGAGACGAGCTGATTGGCATCGGCGGAAAAACGCACCGCGTAGACCGCGCCGGCGTGACCGGGCAGTTGTCGCAACTGCTGGCCCGTGGTGAGATCCCAGAGACGGATCGTGCCGTCGCCGCTCGACGATGCCAGTTGCTTGCCGTCGCTGCTGTACGCCACGCTGTAGATCGGACCCGTGTGGCCGGTCAGAGTGCCGGTCCGGCGAAGGCCCAGAAGCTGGCCAGCTTGTCCGCGCCGCCGGTGAGCAGTTCGCTGCCGTCGGAAGTGAATCGCACCGACAAGAGCGGGCCGGTCGCGGTCAGGTCTTGGAGCTTGACGGCATCCGTGGTCTGAAACACGCGCAGATGGTTGTCCGCGCCGACCACGGCGAGCTTCTGGTGGTCGGGACTGAACGACAGGTCGTTGATCACCGCGACCGTTTCGATCGTGTGTTTCAAGACTCCGTCGGCCAACGTCCAGACCAGCAACCGGCCCTCGGCATCGGCCGCGGCCGCTTGCAGGCCGTCACCGCGAATGGCCAGGCGCGTCAGCGGAACCTTCGCGCCCGCCAATTGCCGCAGCGGTTTTCCTTCCGCATCCCACAGCTCGACCACCAAGCTGCCGCCGGTTGTGGCGAGCGACGCGCCGTCGGGAAGGAATGCCGCGTCGCTGACTTTTGGATCGGCGACGAACACGCGCAGCGCCGACACCGACCACAGCCGCACGGATTTGTCCGCGCCGGCGGAAACGAGCGACTTGCCGTTCGCCGCCAGCGAAACGGCGAGTGCCGCGGCTTCGTGTCCGGAAAATCGTTCCAGTTCGCGGCCCGTGGCGACGTCCGAGATCCGCTTGAGTTTTACGCCCGCAGCGCCCGGTCCTTTTCCAGTTCCGGCAGACTCACGACCGCGGGGACGTAATCGGGATGCCCGCCCATCAGCGGGTGGGCGTCCTCGTCCAGCGCGAGCCGGTTGTCCCCCAGCTTGGGGAGCGTCCGCCGCTCGTCAGTGCTGAGGCTGACCAGAAACGGCAGATTCATGCGGATGACCCCGATGGCATCCCGCACGGGCCACCACCGCCGCCGCATTCAGTTCCGCAGAGATCCGATTGCCGTTGGGCATGAGAGGTTCTCCATCAATGTATGGGGAGAGAGGAAGGAAACTTTTCTACGTCGAATCGTTCCCAACGCTGTGCGGGAACGGAAAATCACGCGATTGTTGTTGATATGGCAATGAGAAATGCAGATGTGCCACTGCTTCGGAGTCCGCGGAGAAGCAGTGCAAGCGAGAGTCAACTCTCCATCGGCACTGCTTCTCCGCGGACTCCGAAGCAGTGGCACGACGAACGTAGTTGAGATGCTTCAAACAGGGCCACCCCGCCCCCATGCAACACAACGAGTTCCAAGAACAGGTGTCCTTTCGAGACGATGAGCAAGCGGCGGCGGGGATTCCCGTCTGAGATGCAGGTCAAACGGGGCGTGAGAATCGTTCACGGTGACAAGCTGCTTGAAGAGAAGCTCGGCCGGAACGATCTCTGCCCCTGTGGTTCGGGCCAGCGATTCAAAACGTGCTGTCTTGAAGGGGGCCGGTTTTGACGGAGTGAACCGGGACTGCTTTTTTCAGAGAATGAACAACAAGGCCCCGTCCGGTGCGAATGTGCCGGACGGGGTTTTGTGTATTGTTGTATTGTTGTATGGGTGAAGTCGGTGAAATGACGAGGGAACTGCCCGTGACAACACTACTCCTGTCTTCTCGACACACCGACGACAATCAGGCGCTTTGGCGGGCTGCGATCCAACGAGATTGGTCCGTGGTTCGTGCCAGTGGAATTCGCCTACCAGAATTGAACGACCCGGAAATCGTGCTTTACGTGGAAGCACTCTTTGCCCCAACGATTGCCGGCATTCTTGGGCGAAAATTGCTGGACCTTCCCGAAGACTGGCTGGCGAAGCTGCCGCATCGGTTCACCAAACGACAAATCACCCTGACGACGCTTGGTCAAGCTCGTGGACTTCCCGGCCCGGCATTTGTCAAACCACCCAATGACAAGTCCTTCGCCGCCAGCGTTTACAACTCGGGTGAAATGTTGCCGGTGGATTTCGAGGATGGTCTGGCTGTTCTCGTAGCCGAACCAGTCCGATGGGAAGCAGAGTTTCGCTGCTTCTGCCTCGACGGAAAAGTGCGGACGTGCTCTCCATACCTTCGTTCGGGGGAACACGCCAAGCAGACGAACTATGGCGCTTCAACCGATGAACTGGCGGCTGCGACGGAATTCGCCGAGGCGGTCCTCGCCACACCAGAGGTTGTCGCAACGAAGGCCATCGTCTTGGATGTGGGGCAGATTGCGGGCCAAGGTTGGGCCGTCGTGGAAGCTAATGCAGCGTGGGGATCGGGTATCTACGGCTGCGATCCTGATGCCGTCTTGGATGTCATTCGACATGCCACAATTCAATCTTCCGCGCAAGGAGTCCCCTGATGGGCACGTCATGCGGTGACTTCATCAAGTACCCTCGGACTCCACATCTGTTTGGGTCGAAGGGGACCGACGACGACAAGCATCTCGGTGAAGCCGAATCGACACGGTTCATCGCCGATGACTCGTTGATCGTCGAGGAGAAGATCGACGGGACCAATGTGGGCATTCACTTCACCGACGAGGGTGAGATGGTCCTGCAATGCCGAGGACATCACATCACCGAGGGGATGCACCCGCAGTACGACCTGTTCAAGCAGTGGGCGGCTGTGAAGCGACCGGTGATGGAACAACGACTTGAGAGCCGGTTCATCCTGTTCGGCGAGTGGGTCTACGCCCGGCACTCGGTCCTGTACCGGCAACTGACCCATTACTTCTTCGAGTTCGACATCTATGACAAGCACCGTCGGGCATTTCTCGATTTGGAGCAACGCCTGAGATTGCTGGACGACACGGGGATTCATACCGTTCCCGTCATCCATTCCGGCCCGCTCAGACGATCTGACCTCGAAAAAATGATCGGCCCTTCGCTGTTCGACAGCCAATTCGACAATCCCCTGACAAAGCGAACTGACAACTTGATGGAAGGGTTGTACCTGCGGACTGAGGCCGAGGGCGTGGTGACTGGCCGAGCAAAGTTTGTGCGGCCTGAGTTTGTGGAGAAGATCAAGCAGAGCACCCACTGGCAGCATCAAGTGATGGTGCCGAACGAGTTGGCGGATGGCGTGGATATCTGGTCATGAACTGGCGGGAACTCGAACAGGCATCTCTCGACGACATCGTGGTCTGGGCCAATGGCCAGTCGTGGTGCCGGGCGATGTCGGACTGTGCTCAGGATGCCGAATGGCATTCGGAGGGTGATGTCTGGACACACACGAAGATGGTGTGTCAGCAGCTTCCGCAACTTGAGGAGTGGCCGTCACTGACTCCTCACGAACGCATCCTGCTGACCTTCACCGCTCTGTTTCATGATGCGGCCAAGCCATTGACCTCGCAGGTCGATCCCGACACCGGACGGATCACGTCTCCCAAGCACGCCGTGCGGGGAGAGCACCTCGTGCGGGGAGTCCTCCGTGAACTGGATTGTGACTTGGCGACTCGGGAAGAGATCGCCCGGCTCGTCCGTTATCACGGTCGTCCGGCATTCCTGCTGGAGCGGTCTGAACCAACTCATGAAGTGATTCGACTGTCGTGGTTGGTCAGCAATCGTCTCCTGTACTTGTTTGCACTGGCTGATACTCGTGGCCGGGATACTGATTCGATGACTCGGCCCGAGGAGAATCTGCACTACTGGAAACTCATGGCGGAAGAGACCGGCTGTTACGACCGGCCCTACCCGTTCGCCAACGATCACGCACGCTTCCAGTTCTTCCGCCAAGCCGAGCCGAACCTGCACTACGTGCCGCACGAGGACTTTGCCTGTACCGTCACCATGCTGTCGGGGTTGCCCGGTAGCGGAAAAGACACATGGCTGTCACGCCATCATGGCGATCTGCCGGTCGTCTCACTGGATGACATTCGTGGCGAACTCGATGTCAATCCCACCGACAATCAAGGCGAAGTGATCCAAATGGCTCGTGAGCGGTGCCGGATGTATCTGCGTGCTGGAACACACTTCGCCTTCAACGCCACCAACCTCCTGAAACAGACCCGTCAGAGGTGGATCGACCTGTTCGCCGACTACAACGCTCGTGTCGAACTGGTCTACGTCGAGCCACCGTTCCGCTGTTTGCTCCGGCAAAACAAGCATCGAGACAAGTCTGTCCCAGAGGAAATCGTCCGCAAGCTCGCTGGGAAGTGCGAACCGCCAACGTGGGCCGAAGGGCACGGCCTGATCGTGAGCAATGGGTCCGGTCAGACAACAGACAACAGACAACAGACAACAGACAACAGACAACAGACAACAGACAACAGACAACAGACAACAGACAACAGACAACAGACAACA
>JAYTIB010000429.1:0-4763 GCA_043732205.1 Schlesneria sp.
GACGCCGGGCTCGCGGTCCCGGAGGCTTGGGAGCGGCTCGTGCGACTGTACGCGCCGCTGGTGGCCTCGTGGTGTCGGCGATGCGGCGCTGCCGAGCAGGATGTGGTGGATTTGCTGCAGGACGTGTTCTTGTCAGTGGCGGGCAATCTGGACCGTTTCCGGAAAGAACGTCCCGTCGATACCTTTCGGGGATGGCTCTTCACCATCACGCGAAACAAAGTCCGCGATCACTTCCGCCGCCGCGCTGCGGAGCCGGCCGCAGTGGGAGGTTCTGAGGCCCTGCTCAAGCTGAATCAGATCCTTGACCCCAACATGAGCGGCGAATCACTCCCGTTGACCGATGATGGAATTCTGGACGAGTTGCTGCGAAAGGCATTGGAGTCGATCCGGGGCGAGTTTCACGACCGGACCTGGCAGGCGTTCTGGGGAGTTGTCGTCTTGGGACGCACGGCCGGTGACGTGGCCGCCGATCTGGAGATGACTCCCGGTTCGGTTCGAGTCGCCAAGTCGCGCGTGCTGTTGCGGCTGCGGCGTGAATTGGGAGATGCTCCTGAATAGTCCGGATGATTCACCACGAAATACACGAAACACACGAAAGGAATACGGAGAGTCGGTTTGCGTTAGGGGCTGTGCATGTACTACGTCCGAGAGTTTTTGGGAGCAATCTCGGAAGTAGAAAATGCACAGCCCCTTACATGCCAGTGTGTGCGTGAAACGACACAGTGTTTCTCATGACATTCGACTCAACCTCCTGACTTTCGTGTCTTTCGAGTATTTCGTGGTTCAACTCATGAATAATCCAGGATCGGTGTGTTGTGGCGGGGCGGTTCTTGATGCCATCGCGGCATATTCAGCGGCGTTTTTTCTGACGCCCCTTTTTCCGCAAGCGCGTAACGCTCGTGCGTTACTTCTAATGGCGAACGCGGCCGCCGCGATCTCCTTGGAACGATGGTTTCCCAGAGAAGCGGCAGTCACCAACTCGTGAATTTCCCACCAGATCACTCCAGTCCTCGCGAGACCCTCCCATGTTTGCCGTCGCCCGATCATTCCGATTCGTTTTGCTGGCCGGTTGGATCCTGGCCATGTGCGGCGTGACAGCCCCGGCTGAAGAGAAGCCTCTGTTCGAGGAGAACTTTACCGGCAAGCTTTCGGCTGGCTGGACGTGGATCGATGAAGTCCCCGGCAGTTGGCAAGTGATCGACGGGGCGCTGGAACTGAAGGTTCTCCCCGTGGGCGAGGGGCTTTTTGGCGGCGGCCGGAAGCATCCCAACCTGCTCGTGCGCGATCCGGGGACCAAAGGTGATTTCGCCATTGAAGTGCAGATCAAGAGTCAACCCACCGCGCCATTCGAGCACGCCGGCCTGATGCTGTTTGCTGATGGCGATAACTACGTGGTGCTCAACAAGGAAATGTCCGACAAGTCCGAAGTCATCCTGGTGGCAGAGAAAGACGCCAAGCCGATCCATGTGTCGAAGCCGTTCGAGCACGAGGAGATTTGCCTGCGTTTGACCGTGGCCGGCAAGAAGGTCATTGCCCAGTATCGACATTACGATACGGACGAGTGGCAAACGTTGGGCGAGCGCGACTTGCCTGTGCCCGGTCCGTACAAGGTCGGCCTGTTTGCCGGCCGGCCGCCCAAGGAAACCGACCATCGCGCGCTCTTCACCGAGTTCCGCGTCCTGCCGAAACCGGCGGTCGCCGCTGTCGTCGCTTCAAGTCAACCACCTGCCGAGCAGAAGAAGCGACCCATCCGGACCGATATCCCCCTGGCCGTCCAAGCCCGACAGGCCGCCGATCTTGCGATCCCTTACATCGAGAAGGACGGCACGGCCTGGATCAAGGATCGCAAGTGCCTTTCCTGCCATTACGCGGGCTACATGCTCTGGTCGTTTCATGATGCCCGCGAGCGCGGCTTCAACATCGACAAGGACAAGCTGGCCGAATGGACGACCTGGTCGCTCAGCCAAAAGAAAGATCATGGTGCTGAAGGTGCGGCGCAGTCGCTGCTGGCGCGCGATCGATCCGACGTCGGCGAAGAGACCGTCAAGTCGATCGAGTCGCTGCGGGACTTCATCATCAGCAAACAAGACAAGGACGGCTTTTGGAAACCGGGTGGACAGCTTCCCGGCCAGAAGCGACCACTCAGCGAAACGACCCAGGTGAGCACGATGCTCTGCGTGCTTGGCCTGGCGACGCTCGACCCACCGAACGAGAAGGCCACCGAGAGCCGCGCCACCGCCGTGGCGTGGATCAAGAACATGCCCCCCAACGGCAGCGATCCGGCTGTGAGCGGCGAGTGGTACACCATGCGTCTGCTCGTGGAAAAGAAATATGGCGACCCGAAGGAAGTCGAAGCCCTGCGCGACAAGATTCTGGCGGCCCAGCAGTCCGATGGCGGCTGGGGTTGGCTGTGGGCCGACAAGAGCGACGCCTTCGGCACCGGCTTGGCACTCTACGCTCTGGCCGAGGCGGGCGTACCCACCGCGCATCCGGCCATCGAGCGGGCTTGGAAATTCCTGATCGAAACCCAGACCGACGTGGGCTCCTGGATCGTCAACGGCACGAAGGCTTCCACCAAGGGCAAGCCCCATTCGATGAGCAGCTTCTGGGGCTCAACCTGGGCCTTGTTGGGCTTGAGCAAGTCACTCCCTGATTCGGCCATGCAGGCCGTGGCCGCCCCCGTGCCAGCGGTGCAATAGCCGCGGTCGGCTGTCAACGCCCTGGGACGGTCGATTAGGACCGGCGCTTCAATAACTGTCAGGCTTAGGTGAGAAACCGCCGTAGCACGGACGCCTCGTCCGTGCGTCCAAATCCCAGTCATCGCTCGAAAGGGACGCACGGACGAGGCGTCCGTGCTACGACAGTTATTGATGCGCCGGCCCTTACGCGACCTTCTTCAGGAACGATATGCGGCCGGTGGTGACCCACTCGACGACGTAGATGTTCCCCTGAGTATCGAAGCAGGCATCATGCGGGTGGATGAACTTGCCGTTCTCCCAGCGTTCCGGTTGTTCACGCATCTTGAAGCCGTCCAGCACCTGCTCGGTCCATTTCGGATCGTAGCCGAGATGCACGGTGACGTTGTTGTCCTTGTCGAAGATTGAGACGCGGGCGTGCAGATCGGGTATCAGGAGCTTCGTCCCCTGGATGTCGAAGTGAGCCGGGAAACTCACGTTGCCGACGATGCTCACCGGTTTGCCGTCCAACGTCAGATACTGCAACCGGGCGTTGGCGCGGTCGGCGACGACCAGCAGCGGGTCGCGGCCGGGGCGATTATCGAGCCAGATGCCGTGCGGCGTTTTGAACTTGCCGGGTTCCTCACCCGTCCCGCCGAACGAGCGAACGTACTTGGCGTCCTTGTCGTATTGATGAATGTAGTTCGAGCCGTAGCCGTCGGCGATATAGAACCCGCCGTCCGGGGCGAAGGCGATGTTCGTCGGGCTGTATTTCTCGGGGGCGTCGTACAGATTCGATTCTTTCGGGAACGGCAACTCCCAGACTCGTTCGCCCTGGAGCGTGGTCTTCGTGACCAATCCCGGACGCGGTTTAGAGCCGTCCGGCGGTTTCGTGGTGGTGATCGACAGGTACAGGAATTCCTCATTGCCGTCCTTGCGGATATCGATGCCATGACCGCCGAAGTTCCATTGCTTGCCGAACGACCGGACGAATTTGCCGGTCGGTTCAAACACGGCGGCGGTGTCGATGTTCGAGTTGAAGGGAGCCCGATGGGTGATGTAGATCAGTCCCGCCGCGTCAATGGCGACGCCGTGCGTGGCGTGCCAGCGGATGTGATCGGGAACCTCGCCCCAGTTGTGATGGCATTCGTAGGTGAATTCGCCAGAGCCGATCACCGCCGGTTTGGAGCCGGCCTTGTCCGAGGCATGCACGAAGAAATTGGAAGTTAAGGCGGTTGCCGCCGCCACTGCGCTGGCGGTCTTCAAGAAATCCCGGCGTTGGGGATCGAGTGCTTCGGACATGGATCATTCCTTCTGCAAACAACAAGGATTCACAGGTCGCGGGACAATGATATCCGATTCCGTGAAGCGATGCCCGGACCGTGGTCGGCTGCAATCGGGCCGGTGGGGCTGGGTCGCTCAGTGCTCGCGTGACTTGAATACCGGGGAAGTCCTCGCGTTGGAGGTTGATGGGCACCCGGATCCCATGCGGGGCCGTTCCCTCATCACCTTGGCGATTGAATTCGGCGTAGCGGTTCAATTGACCGATGCATCGCACGGGGCGAAGAGGCCAATCGCCTGAACCCGCATTATTCATGAGGAACCACGGAAAACACGGAAACTCCCGGAAGTGGAAGAGTTGCACAACTCGCCGTCTGTCGCTGCGTTTGTTGAGCAGGATGAGATTCTTTCTCGCAACTTCCTGCACTTCTTTCCTTCCGTGACTTTCCGTGTTTTCCGTGGTGAATAATTCGGGTGAAGGTCTTTTCGCGACCGAGTGGCATCGCCATCGCCAGATCATTTCCGTGAATGCCGATCTGGTGAAGGTCGTGGTTCACGTGCCGGGGGAGGCGGTGGGGATGTGAGTCCCCTCCACGCCGGGCACAGAAGCGTTCTTCCGAAAAGTGGTCAACATCCAAAAACAACCGCGAACATTTTCGAGCGATTGCGCATCTCTACGGTGACGGCGATGTTGTTCATCGTCGCCGACCAGTTTCAGGAAGAATCCTGCTTCCAAACGAACAGGGCACAGGTCTTGCGGATCATGATGCTTTCACGGCGGATGCCCGGATGCGATCAGAGCGGTAC